>QQUD01000865.1 GCA_008501785.1 Chloroflexota bacterium | reverse complement strand
GGTCGTGACGTGGTGATGCAGGCCATGGAAGCGGGCAGCGATGGTTATGTGCCCAAATCAGCAGCCCATGCAAACCTGCTTTAGGCGATTCGCACGGTTCATGCTGGGCAACGTTTTCTCGATCCATCTGCCGCCACGATTCTAGTAGATCGTTTGATGGAAAAACAAGAGGAGAGCCGTCTGTTAACGGTGCTCTCAGATCGGGAATTAGAAGTTTTGCGGCAGGTCGCGCTTGGCTTTACCAGTCGTGAAATCAGTGAGAAGCTGGCGCTAAGTCCGAAAACGGTGGATACCTATCGCCAACGCGCCATGGAAAAGCTAGGTCTTTCGCATCGATCTGATTTGATTCGTTTCGCACTGCGGGCGGGGCTGCTGGAGAATGATGCGTAATTTTGTCAGAAAATTCCTGACAAAATAAGTGATTTATTCGGATACCGTCCTCAACCAAGTTTTGTTAACCTGTTAATAGGAATGAAGGACGGTACGAGGGAGATTTGAAATGGCGAAAAAACGTCAACAAATCAGTCGTAGAGATTTTTTACGTATGGCGGGGGTGGCGGGAACGGCCGTTTCCACCAAAAGCCTGATGCCGTTCCTCGCCGCACAAGCACCGCCTCAGGAGACATCCAGTAAATCCATTCACCCCTGGTGGGTGCGTGTTGTTGACCAGCCTACCATCGGCATTGATTGGGATCGCCTCCAGCGTTTTGATGCCCGCGACACTGTGCGCGGTGCTGGCTTCATCAAATATATTGGTGAAGAACACGCTCGGCTGTTAAAAGAGATTGGCGATCAAAATGAGAAACAGCGAATTCTAGACAATGTTCCGGGATATACGCTAAAAGATTACGCGCTCCGCAGCGCCCAAAGCAGCGATACCCGCAGCAGTCTTAAATTCCTCGGCCCAAAGCATGCGCCCACGCCAGAAAGTCGTGGCGTACCCAAATGGGCTGGTTCACCTGCTGAGTCTGCTCGCATTTTACGTACTGCTATGCGCCATTTTGGGGCCGCAACGGTTGGGTTTCTCGAACTAAATGAAAACACACGTAAACTAATTTATTCGTATGATCCAGATGGCCGTGAACTGGTGTTTGATCATGTTGATGAAGCCTCCGAAACCATCGAAAAACGTGTCATTCCTTTCAAAGCGAGATGGGCAATTGTGTACACTGTGCAGATGTCTCAGGAAACGTTGAAACGTGCGCCTACTGTGACGGCCTCCCAAACAACCGATCTCGCCTACAATCGCGGCGCACACATCCAAGCCAGAACTCAAGAATTTCTGCGTGGGTTAGGGTATCAAGGCTTGGGTGAAGCCACCACCAATGGTTTAGGTATTGCCCCGGCATTGGCCGTAATGGCTGGTTTGGGCGAACTTTCTCGTCTCAATCGCCTGATTACCCCAGAATATGGCCCCATGGTGCGCATTTTCAAAATGATTACTGATTTGCCATTAGCTACTGACAAACCAATTGATGCAGGCATTATGGAATTTTGTCGCCAATGCAAAAAATGTGCAGAGGCATGTCCTCCGGCGGCTCTCAGCTTGGCAGATGAACCAAGCTGGCAAATCAAAGGGGGCTGGAATAATCCTGGCCACCAGGCATATTTTGAGGATTCAGTGAAATGCAAAACGTATATGGAAGAACATGCTGGCACAAACTGTGGCATCTGTTTTGCGGTTTGTCCATTTGCGAAGAAAAATAAAGCGTGGATTCATGATTGGGTGAAGGCCAGCATTTCACAACTGCCTGTTGGCGATCAATTTTTTCGCACGATGGATGATGCATTTAGCTATGGAGCGAAGAAAGACCCAGAGTTATGGTGGGAGTTAGATCAACCGGAGTATGGCATTGATACGGAACGATCTAATGAATGAAAATCAAGATAGATCAGATGAGATAAAGAGGACTTGGTGGGAACGGCCGTTACTCGTCATCTGGGTTATCCTCGAAATTATCTTCCTGCAAAGCACCATCGCCAGCTATCAAGAACTCGAACCTCGCGCGGCAGCCCTGTTTGCGGGTATGTTTTTCACCCTTCTCATCAGCGGACTCATCGTCCGGGCCATTCGCAAAAATCGACTCATTTAATATCGAGTAAATCAATCCACATCCCTGTCAGGGAAAACCCTACAAAACGCATCCTTTTTCCCGCTACTGTAAACCCATCCCCTCTCATATCATATTAATGTAACCCGGTGGAGTTTTATTTGTATGTTCAATTCAAAACGCCACCCATTAATCTGTCAACAAGTTAACACACAAAAAGGGAAGTCTTGTGAAACGTGTATTATACTGGCTCCGTAATTTGTTTTTTCCTCCCGCAGATGCATCTCGTTGGATGAAATTAATGCCGATTTTGGTTACGGCCGTTATCTTTCTTACCCTCATCGTATCCGGTGCTTACGCCTGGGAATACACCAATTCGCCCGAATTTTGCGGCATGGCCTGTCACTCCATGCCACCCGAATACACTGCTTACCAACAATCCCCACACGCCCAAATCAAATGCGTAGAGTGCCACATTGGCCGTGAATTCATTGGCAATCAGTTCACGCGCAAGCTGGGGGATGCCCGTCACGTCATTGCCACCGTCACCAAAAACTACGAATACCCCATCACAGCCCACACCATGCGACCCGCAGAAGAGATTTGCGAACGCTGCCACTCCGCCGACAAATTCTCAGACAGCACACTCAAAACAATTGTTCATTACGGTACCGATGACGCCAACACGCCCACTGAAACCAACCTGCTGCTGCATACCGGCGGCGGTACATTTGACCAAGGGCTGGGCGAAGGCATCCATTGGCACACGCAAAACCCAGTTTTTTACTACGCCACCGACGATGCCGAACAAGTCATTCCCTACGTAAAAGCAATTAACGAAAACGATGGCTCTATCAATGAATACATCGACATCACCTCGAATTTTGACCCCTATTCTGTAGCAGAATCTGACCTAAAACAAATGGACTGCATTAGCTGTCATAATCGCATTTCTCATTCCATTCCAAAGCCCGAAGATGCAATTGATCAAGCGATGTTTCGACAGCTAATCCCTACCGAAATCCCAGAAATTCGCGCCAAATCAATTGAACTGCTGCGAGCATCTTACGACTCAAACGAACAAGCCATGAATGCCTTCTCCGGCTTGACTGGCTACTACCAGGAAAACTATCCTGACTTCTATGAAGAGCAGGCAGAAATGGTTTTCCGTGCTTCCGATGTTCTCAAAAACATTTACAACCAGAGCATTTTCCCTGACCAAAAAGTGGACTGGGATACCCATTCTGACAACTTAGGTCATCAAAACGACCCTGGCTGCTTCCGCTGCCACGATGGTAAACATATGAATCTGGCGGGACAGCCCATTCGTGCTCAATGCAGTTTATGCCACGCCTTACCCGTCATCACCGGCCCTGAGGTCTCAATTGTGCATATTGACATTAACAACGAAGTGCGACCAGACACGCATAAAAGCCCGAACTGGATTGTTTTGCACGATATTGTTTATGAAGACGAAGGCGGCGACGAAGCGTGTAATGGCTGTCACGACACCAGCAGCATCGGGAATGACAATACAACCTTCTGTTCTAATTCAGCCTGTCATGGCAGTGGCTATGAAATCGCAGATTTCGAGATGTTCGAAGGCACTTCGATTGCGAAGTCTTTGTTGACGCAACTGCCGCATTTTCCATCGAATATTGAGCCTGTCGCCGAATGGGAAGAAACCCCCAGCCTGGACACAATCCACCGCATTCAGGAAGGGCTTGATTGTGAAGATTGCCACGACGTGCTGCCCCCAGCCGGACCACCAAACAATCAAATGTGCATTAACTGTCATGGTGAGACACCACAGGGAATCTTCAACATGACTGCTAATTACGAACCCAATCCACATGATAGTCATGAAGGTGAAGTTTCATGTGCGTTCTGTCACATCAATTTTGGGCCAGAAGTCGAACCGTGCGCCCTTTGCCACGATAACGTTGAACTCACCCCAAATAATGATGTATCAGGTAATTAATCATGTCATTTCGAGCAACTGTGCTGGGTCTTCCCAGCACAGAATGGGGAAGAAACTTGTCATGCAATTGTCATGCCGAAGTCCTCTGAGGCATCTTGCTTTGAGGCGGGGAAATAATCATAGACACGAAGCAAGATTTCTCACTCCGAAGACTGCGTTCGAAATGACAACAGAAAGTAATAGTTAATTACGAATTTCATCCAAGCGGATCTAATAACACGAAGGAGAAGCGTATGGGAAAACCAGTTTATTAACTTTTTCACGGGGTGGAGAAGAAGAGAGA
Organism: Chloroflexota bacterium; assembly: GCA_008501785.1. The sequence goes on along the minus strand of QQUD01000865.1, from coordinate 4,326 downwards.
TGTACTCCATTTTAATGAGGTTGAGGAGTACACATTATTAGCTTTATGTTACTTGTCAAAGTGACAGTAAGATAGAAAGGAGATTACAGAAATGCCTAACAACCTAACACGCAGAGAATTTATGAAAGATCTCGGCATGTTTGGTGCAGCGGCAACATTAGCACCGATGGTTGCTTTCGGAGAACAAGATTCTGATAAAGCAGCCCCGATTGCCCGCCCAAGCTTCGTTAAAGAGGTAGATGTTCCTACCAGTGGTATTGATTGGCCCTCAATCCAACGATACAACGAACGAAACACAGTTCGTCGTGGATTCTCAAAATATGTCAGTGAAGATGAAATTGCTCGATTGACTGACCTTCGAACCGCAAACACAGATAAATGGCTGAAAGAAGGCAAGCCCGGTTATACGCTCAAGGACTATGCTCTTTCTGCTGGTTCTGGCGTAGGCTATTCAGAACTAAGCTTCATCGGCTCACAAAAAGCCAAAACCCCCGAAGATTTAGGCGTACCCAAATGGACAGGAACCCCTGAAGATGCTTCTCGAATTGTGAAAGCAGCTTTGCGCCATTACGGTGCTGCTTCGGTCGGGTTTGTTGAATTAGAAACTGAAACCACCGAAAAATTGATTTACTCGATTGACCCAGATGGCAAAGAGATGATCATTGATGACGTGGATGAGCCGATGGAAGATGAAGAAACCCGCACCATCCCCAAGAAAGCTCGTTGGGCAATCGTTTACACGGTGCAAATGTCTGAAGAAACGTTTGCCACGGCCCCGACACCGCTTTATTCACAAACGACTACCTTGACCTATCGTCGTGCTCGCAATATTCAAGATCGCGCTCAGAACTTCTTGCGCGGCCTCGGCTATATGGGCATGGGTGAAGCCAGCACCAATGCGCTCGCAATTGCGCCCGCACTCGGTGTGATGGCAGGTTTGGGTGAATTATCTCGCCTCAATCGTTTAATCACTCCGGAATATGGACCAATGGTTCGTGTCTTCAAGATCATTACCGATTTGCCGTTGGCTCCAACCAAGCCAATTGATGCTGGTTTGTGGGACTTCTGCAAAGATTGTAAGAAATGTGCTGATCATTGCCCGGTTAAAAATCTGAGCTTTAGCGACCCCACCTGGGAAGTTAAAGGCGGATGGAACAATCCTGGTCATGAAGCTTACTTTGAAAATTCGGTGGCTTGCCGCTCTTATTGGTACACTGTTGGTACAAACTGCGGTATCTGTTTCGCCGTTTGCCCGTTCTCGAGCAAAAACCTGGCGACTTACAGCAGGTTGCGCAACTATCTGGCCGGTCGTACAACAGCGTTCAACAAGACTTTAGTGAGTATCGACGACTTGCTTTACACGCCAATCCCTTCAACTGAAAGGCTTGGCGAACCGCAGAAAGACCCAGAATTGTGGTGGCATCAGAACTTACCAGAATATGGCATTGATACGATGATACCAGTAAGGGAAAAAATCTAATTTAGTGTTCCGCATTAATGTGCAATCTAACAATATTTGTTGGAAGGAACTCTAGTGTTTCGCGGCTTAAGTTTGTGTGCAATTAGAATTTCACGCGAAACACTTAAGCAATTGGGCATAGCTCACTTTTTATCGCACACACATTTCGCCCAATTGCAATAGAAGGAGAGAGTCAAATGACTTGGTTGATTTTAGGATTGTTGTTTGGTGCAGTTTTTTTCTGGTTGGCGACACGCCCCAATTTTAAGCTGCGTTGGTATGAATGGATTCTAGCTGTGCTAGGCGTCATTCTGATTTTGTTTGCGATTCAAAACTATCAGGCTTCTATTGTTGAATTAGAACCCCGTGCTGCCAGTATCCTGCTGTGGATGTTTGGGCTTCCAGGTTTAATCCTCGCCGTCGTTGCTGGTGTTCTGGCTTGGATGCGTAATCGCAAGGCTGCATAATTAAAGATGATGGAGATGTGGTTTTCCCACATCTCCATCTCTTTGGAGAGGTCTTATGCCATTTTATGAATATATGTGTCCCGATTGTGCAACGCGTTTTGACAAGCGACGCAGCATAAGCCAACGAGACAACCTGGCGCAGTGTCCCAACTGCGCAAGCATGACCAGTACGCGTCGTGTCTCAATACCAATGATGTTGACAAAAACCGTAGGTGGCAGCATGCGGACGGTAGGTGGTAGTTCGCCATGTTCGGGCTGCGTTGCCTCATCGTGTGCGGGCTGCTCTTAGTGACCGTGTAAATATTACTTCGCTTTTTCGGAGTGGAGGCTTTAGCCGGAACCGTTCCGGCTAAAGCCTCCACTCCGGTAAGTAAATTATGGACGCTCACTTAGTCAAAATTACAAATGAAAAGAAATTCTCGATCCAATAAAAATCAAAAGATCGGACCTGTATCGAGACGGGATTTTTTGCGATTGTCTGGCTGCGCCGCTGGCGCAGCTTTTGTGTATATGACTTTGCGGCCCAGGCAGGCGGCGGCTGAGGGTGTTTTGCCACCTGGCGCACTGCCTGAAGATGCGTTTGCTGCAGCGTGTTTGAAATGTGGGCGCTGTGCTGCCATTTGTGATCAGCAGGTGATTGAGATGGATGCAAACGGCCGTCCTTATATCAACGGTTTGTCCGGTTGGTGTGATTTTTGTTTGGATTGTATTGTAATTTGCCCCACGAACGCATTGGGTGAGGTGGATGCGGAGACGGTGAAGCTGGGAACGGCCGTTATCGACGAAAACATCTGCATCGCCTGGAACCTCTCCAACGCCTGCCGCTGGTGTGCCGAAGCGTGCAAGCCCTTGCAGCAAGCGATTACAATTGATGAAGAACTGCATCCGCATGTCGATGCGTCCCTTTGTAATGGATGTGGGGCGTGTGTAAATATTTGTCCGCAAACGGCCGTTATCGGTATCGACAAAAAATATGGCAAAGCGATCGCCATACACAACGTACAGGAAGCTGCCTAAAACCCTATGACTATCAAAACTGCTGCTCGATCCCGACCCAAACGAATTGCTAAAAAGCGTAGCCAATGGCCGCGCTTGCGTCTGGTCGTGACCGTGCTTTTCTTTTTGCTGATCACCAGCAATATTTGGGCCAGCACAGCCTGCTCTTTCAACGTTGGCAGCGTTGAATTTGCCTGTCCGTTGGGCGTGGTGCAGGTGATGGCCGCAGCTCGCACCTTTATCCCAGCGCTGGCGCTTGCTGGATTTTTAGGTTTTGTGTTGATTGTGATTTTCGGGCGTGCGTTTTGCAGCTGGATTTGCCCAGGGCGCTGGATTTTCAATCGCGGTCCAGCAGTTGATTCCAAACCGTGGAAGTATCGAGCCTGGGCGCAGCGGGTGATTGTGGGCGGTGTAGTTGGCGCTTCGTTTGCGTGTCAATCGGCTGTTTTTTGCGTGATCTGTCCGGCGGGTGTTGCCTGTCGCGGTGCGATTGCTGCCGGAACAGGCGGCTCCATTTTGCCAACAGTGGGCTGGTTCGGCACCATGTTGGGCATCGAATGGACCACTGGTCGTTCTTGGTGCCGAGATTTGTGTCCGTTGGGGGCTGCCTTCAGCCGCATTAGCCGTCTCAATCCATTTTTTAAACCCCAAGCAGATCAGCAAAAGTGCATTCCCTGTACAGCCTGTACAAGAGCTTGCCCCGAAGGATTGAATGTTTCCCAGTCAGCAGACCTTTCATCTTGCACCAAATGTTTTGCTTGCGAGGCTGCCTGCCCTCGCAATGCTGTTCAAATGAAAGTGTTTCCCCCCTCAACAATCAGCTTAGACAGTATCGATATTCAAGAAAAATAAGCTGGTTCGATTCTTGCTCGTGCAAAGCATATTTCCCCAAACACAACATTTCAAATAAACTACCTGCAACGCTCATTCAAAACAAACCGTAGGGGTGGGATAACCGGGAAACTATGTAACCGAAACACACACTTTGTGCCCCCGGTTATCTCACCCTTCTTATAATAGTTTGGGCGAGATAGTGTGGAGAAACGGCCGTTTTGCTAAATCAAAATGCCGCCTGCGTTATCCCGCCTCTACAAAAAAACAATTGCTCTAAAAGTTAAGAGGTGCTGATGAAAATCAAACTCATTCGTAACGCGACGTTGCGACTCACATATGCTGGACACACATTCTTGGTTGACCCCTATTTTGCGCCGAAACACACGCTGCCTTCTTATACGGGTCGTTCGCCAAACCCAATAGTTGACCTGCCAGAAACGCCAGAAGCGGTGTTGGCGGGCTGCGAAATGGTGCTCGTTTCGCATTTACATGCGGACCATTTCGACAAAGTGGCGCAAGACATGTTGCCAAAGCAAATGCCAATTTATTGCCAGCCAGGAAATGATGGCA
>QQUD01000904.1 GCA_008501785.1 Chloroflexota bacterium | reverse complement strand
CGGTAGCAATAAGGTCAAATGGATTGCCTGAAAAAGATGAATTTGTAAGGGACCATTCCAAATAAGGGGACCAAAGTGTGCTACTTTGATGTGGAAATATAACGGCCGTTTCCGCCCGAATTTCCGGTATTTCTGAACTCGATACAAAAAGGGGGACAAATAAAATAAAAATCAACACATAAACAATCTTGAATACATTATTTTTCACTATTTCTGCTCCTATGCATACTACAAAATTTATTTCAGGAAAAAAGGTATTGGCACAAACAAGGAAACATTCTATTCAACAGCTTGTCACACTCCTAGATGATTAAAACGCAATTAAAGGAATTCACAACAGGAATAAAGTACTAGAGAAACGCAAAATAAAGCAGTGACGGAATTCTAACTTTCTTTTTGATTATACAAAACCTGTTTGGGTGAATTTATAAATGAGAATAGGTTAACGGCCGTATACAAAACCCCACCCGATAGCGAGAAAAGAAGAATAGAAATTGAGAGCACCAGGGAAATCAAAAAAGATTCCGCAGGCAAAACACCCACTTGTGCAAAGAAAAAGACAAAAATCCCCTGCTCTGCACCTAATCCAGCGATAGAAATGGGAATCAGTCTGCTAATCGTAATAATCGGAATAAACATGACAAAATAAACAAACCCTATTTTCAAATCTAAGAATAAGGATATTGAATAAACAATAATAATACTAAAAGATTGATTGATAAGCGCTAACCCAATTGCTTTAAACAAAATATTGCGCTGGACAGCATATTGATTCAGTGCATCCGAAAAATCCTGTAACTTTCGCATAAACTTCGAAATAATCGAATTTTTCATCAATTTTTCTGGATAAATAATCCGCCCTTTCACCAAAACAGGAAACAATACAAGATATGCAGCCGAAACCAGAATAACCAAAATGGCGAAACTGCTATTATCCATTATTAAAAGGACAAGAACGGAGCTTATCAATCCAATGATGCATAGAGCAAGCAAATTGATTAAATTAAGCGCTACAATCGCAGCCATCGATTTATGAGAAGTTACCTTGTGCTGTTGAGTAACAAGCAAAGCTCTTGCAAAATCGGTTCCCAAACTCGAAGGAATAAATGCACCAAAAAAACCACCTACCATATAAGAATAAATCATTTTAGCAACAGGTATTTGGTAGCTTTGAACCTGTAACAATAACCGCCAATTCAGAGAGCGAATGATTGTATCAATTAACAACAACCCAAAGATAATCGCCAAATATATAGGGTTCAGCGAATTGAATACTGTTTTAAGCTGTTCAGTTCCAATCCTGCTGACTAAAAAATATAGTAGTCCAATTGTGATCACCAACCTCACAATCGACAGAAGGTTCTGTTTTGTAAATTTCATAGAATTTTCCCAAAATGCAAATTATTAAAGCAAGACTGTTGCGCAATGCCAATAGAAGTTAAAGCAATTACACACTATTTTGTTCAAGATATCCATGATTTTTCGGTCCATCAAATGGCTAGGAACAAACATCTCTCCACGATGCAGCCATTTTTCATCTTTTACAATTTTCAATTTTTGAAAATCATTCCTCTTCTTTAAAATCATGGGCATATCTTTAAAAACAGCAACAGTACCTCGTAAATACTCTTTTCCAGCACCTTTAAGAAGTAACAGACCAGCTTGCGTCAGCTCAAACAAAACGAGCATGGGTGTAATTAGTAAGATCGTACGCCAGCTAAATAATTTTAAAATGAAATACCAGCGGTTACGCACCTGATAAAATGCTTTGGAGGTTCCCCGAGGTTTGCTTCTGTGATGCACAAACGCATGTGGGATATTCAAGCACTTATAACCAGCCAATGTCATGCGAGCAGTAAAATCACCATCCTCCCAATTAAAGAAGTAGTCAGCATCAAATCCGCCAATTTCTAACGCAGTTTGACGACGCATTAACATAGCCGCACCTGAAATTACATCAAATTGTTCATACAAAGGTCTTTCTGCATAGGGTAATGGTTTTTTGCGAGAGATTAAGGAGCATAAATAATGAATATGACCGCCATTGTAATGGTAGACACTTGGGTCATTTTCATCGCAAATCTCAGGGTGGCAAACACCAACCCCATCAACTTTTTCCATCACGTCCATCAATTGCGTAAGCATATTAGGTTCAACGCTAATGTCATTATCCATTATAAATAGGTAGTCTGATTTTGCTTCTTGGATGATTATATTTCGGGCACCTGGCAAACCAACATTTTCTCCTAAAGCACAAATGCAGACTTGAGGATAACGCGCTTCAACCCATTCACGACTCCCATCTGTGGAGCCGTTATCAACAATCATTATGTCAAAATAAGGATACGTGAGATTGTTTACCGCATGCAAAGTTTCTGGTAAAACATTGATGCCATTGTAATTAACAACGCCGATTGTTACTTTTTTTGCTTTCATTGGTACATCCTATACAACTATAACTACAATCAATAAATATTCGTTTTTTGAAACCGGCGAGAGATTTTCATTGTAAAAATTTTTGACAATGGTTGGCGCCCCTGCCCCGGTAATCGAACTAAATAATCATCCTTCAAGCGGGAATTATAAAAAGGCGAGTCGCCTTGACGATTACAATTCCTCACATTATTAACAACCCAAAAGTTGCTTTCATACCCTGCCTGGCGACTCAAATTGACTGCTTTTTCGCTCCCTGCCCCCCAAGGATAACAAAGATGGCTAATTCGTTTTTGCAGCTTTTCCTCTAAAGTATGTTTTGCTTTCAGCAAATCAGAATAAATCGCAGCATCTCTATCCTCTGAGGATTCATACCTTGGGACCTGATTTGTAAGTTCTGCATCAAGGGATTTATAAAATGCTTGAATCTTTTTCTGCCAATTGGCCTCATTGAAAAATTTAACACCACCTTGCCGCTTTACCCAGGCAACACACTTCTCACGAATCACTTCGTCGTCACAATATCGAACAGAGCCTGCATAAAGAGATTCATGTTGATAAATCGGCGTTCCCCAATCTAATTGATTATGAAATTGATCTCCCCTCATAACCCAGGGAATATCCAAATTCAAAGGATTGAAGTTATACTGAGGATGATAGAAATCTATCACCTGTCTTCCTGTAAACACGCGAGCATGGTGGAATGTATGTGATTCCATCTCCATTACACCACTACTTTCTATCTCGCGCACTTCATCCCAAGACATCCATGCACTATCAAGGCTGGTTTCTTCGCAAATGTAGGAAGGTACCAAAAAGCCAACGGCATGATAATCATATTTTTGCAGCAAGGGGTATGCAACTTCGTACCAACTTTTATCACCATCGTCAAAAGTTAGCAGTACTGATGGGTTTATTGGAGAAAACGCACCAGACAAAAAAGCCATAAACTGTTTCAAAGTTAATGTTTCGTATTGATTTTCTTTTAAATATCGAAGTTGGAATTCAAATTGCGCCGCTGTGACGCTGTGGAACATGAAAACAGGCACTTCATCTACAAAAAAACGGTTAATTGACGTTGTTACAAATCTCGGATACTTGTTCTTTCGTAATCGTTGAATTTCAATCGGGATTTCATTAAGTGCTTTAGCAAACTTCCTGCGTAACATAATGAGACCTGTTGGTTAATTTAGAAATAATAATAACTTTGACTTGTAATTCAAGACTCAGTTATAAAATTTGCATGTGAAGGTACCACAATTTCAACCTTATCTGGTTATCAAATTGTCTTGTTTGGTTTACTTTAAAATGCAGTGATGAAATAACGTATTTATGGGTATTGCTGCTAAGAAGTAGAGTGTGTCGTCCGCTAAATCCGTTTATTCAGAATTACTTTTCTAAATAATTTAATCAATAAATCATCTGTTTTCCATTTTAAGATGATTATTGAATCAAATCATAACGAATAATTGTTAAAACGAACCTTACGATCTACATTGTGCAAATAATGCGGCGAAAATCCGCATTGGTAAAATGCAGATTTTCGCCGGAATGATGGGGGTTAATTGAATTTTCTCTTATGGATTTCGAGGGAATTCTCCAACTGCAATCGCCCAATCAGATTGATAGGGAGCAGTCCATATTTGATCTTCTGGATTGAGTTCACCTAAAGAAATTTCTTCATATGCCAACCGGGTGTCTATGGCAACGGCCGTTTCCCCTTCCAACATCCCCGTCAAATCCATCTGAACCGAATCCGCATCTTCAGCATAAAAAACATAATGTGCATTTGTCGGCCGCATTAAACAATACCCATCTGTCAACTCATTGCACCGCACCATATCTACCCAAAAGCGATTTTCAAAAAACAAAGCATACGTTTTTACTTGCTCAGGATTTGGGAACGGCTCAGAAATGCTTTCACCACCATTCGCACCCTTATCGATTGATATGTTTCCCCAGATATTGGCCACCCCACCAGCCAATGTCGAGTGCCAAAGCGCAAGCCGCACCTCATCCATCGACCAATTCCGATTTTCATATCGAGAATCTTCTTGAATCCGAAAACGGTCTTCAGAAAAAGAGGGTTTATACGGTCTATCGTCAAAAGCAGCCACAAAATCATCATAGGTTGGCTCTAACTGCTCATAAGCTGAATAATCCAATTCTTCAGATAGCTGGGATATAGCCGGGTCTGGTTGAGATCGACCGCCAAGGTAATGTGACCATCCTAGATGTGCTTGCATATAGTCATGCCATTCAGTCAGTTCATCTCCGGTTGCCCATTCATACAGATCATAACCATATCCCATCGTCCAGCCGGGGAGCGGACCAAGTCGCGCAGCAATATATCGCTGCAGCCGTTTATCAGCTTCACTATTAATTCCCCATCGTTTTTGATTCTCACTGCGAGAATCGTCTCCCCACATCCAAATATGCACCACGCCCCCATTGGCGTGAACCATTGTAATGAGGTCCTCTAATGCCTCAAAGGTGCGCAAATCTGGGTTGGGATCAGCAACATTAACCCGACTACATTGTTTTTGCTCAATATCAAACCAGCGGCAAAACACCAAAGTATGCACACCATTAAAACCATGCTCAACCATAAACGTCTGCCGGATATAATCAAGTTCTCCAGGATTTTGATAATAGGTTTGGGGTCCACCAATCATTAAATATTGCGGTACAAATGCGCGATCAATGCCTGTTCGTCCCCATTTATTTTCATATTGGGTGACAAATCCAGCCACGCCTGGGTTGTGTTCAATTTGCACGACATCTTGATGCCCATCAAGTTCTGGGTCGTTGCTGATCGTTTCGAATGACCAAATACCTGGCAATGTGCCGGTAAAACGCAAATGCCAGGTGTCATCACCAGCATAAAACAGGTTTGTGGAAATTGTTTCGCCACTTTCTGCATGGGTGAAGGTTGCGGATGCTGCTAAATCAAATGGATTGCCTTGATAGGATGGGTTGGGATATTCCCATTCAAGGTATGGAGTCCATTGTTGGCCGATGGTTTTGGGGGAGGGAACGGCCGTTTCCTCCCCAACAGGCGTCTCCACAGGCGTCATCGTCGACTCCTCGGGAACAGGTGTCACAACTATCGTTGGAGATACCTCAACCGTCTCCACTACTGCCACAGTAGGTGATGGCGTTAATGTGGGACGCGGCGTTGGAAAAGGCGTCACATCCGCAACCAACACCTCAGGCACCAAATACAAAAACCGTGATTCAAAAATACGCACCATCGTGCCACGAGTCACGGGAAACACGACAAGTGCGAACAGGACAACAACACCAAGCCCCGACAACCACAACCAGCTAATCCGCTGCGTTGTAAATCGTGCGGCCAGTTCAATTATCAAACCCACCAGGGCTAACAAAAATGCGATACCAATCAGCTCCACAAAAGCAAGCGGAGGCAAAGCCAGCAGCCCAGTGGCCATAACCATCACGAGATCAACGCCAATAAGAACTGCATATTCTTGTGCCCCATCATGCCAACGATGATGCAAAACAGCGCCAATGATTGCAGCAGGAAAAATCGGCCAGAGGCGCGCAAACGCGCCAAACCCAACCAACATGCTCCACCAGCCAGCCATACACAAAAACCAGCCCAACAATCGCATCCCAAATGCCACATCTTTGCGACGTAACAAAACACCTTCCCCTCGAAGAAGAAGCGACAATCCGAAAAAAAAGAGTTGAACAATCATATCTATTCAATGCCCTCAACTTTATGCAACAAAGTCAGCCCTCTAAACGAGAGCTGACTTGTAAATTATAGAGTTTCATCTCAAACAAAAATAGTGGAAACGGCACACATTACCTAATCACGATGTTTTCGAAAAGCGTAAATGATTCCACCCATCACACCCTGAAGCAAAAGAACACCATAAGCTGCCCAGGCAAACGCAATTGCCTCGGGTTTTGTCACTGCAAATGAGGCGAAGAAAAAGATATAGATGTTTTCACGAACACCGATGCCATTTACAGAAATTGGCAGCATTGTGATAACAGTTGCCAGAGGAATAATCAGGAAAAAACTTAAAAATGGGATGGGCAATCCTAATGCCAGGGCAATCAAATAATAATGCAAAATAACGTTTGCCTGTAACATAACAGACCATAAAAAGGCCTTAATCAAAACGGTACGTTGCCCTTCAAAATCCAGAAAGGCCTGAATAATTCCCTTGATTTTATTGCCAAATGGCAGCCTCATATTGGCAATTAGACCGGGCAACCATTTGGGAGGCCAGAAAATAAGCCAGACAAACGCAGACATGCCCAACGTCCCCAAAAGAACCCATACAAATAGATATGGAATATTTTCAGTCAGTTTATTGGAGCTTAACAAAGCCAATAGCGCAAACACCATTAAAGCCAATAAACCCAAAAACCGATCGACAAATACAACCGCAAGCGCACTTGATTTGCTTTGTCCTAATCGATAGGAATCATATGCACGGTAAACGTCGCCCCCAATAGTCGATGGCAGCAAGTTGTTAAAAAATGCCCCAACAAGGTAGGAGATCATTAGAAACACTATCGAACAATCTGAACCACGAGACCGTAATAATAAACGCCAACGAAAGGCACTATACATATAACCAAAGATGTGTAGTGAAAAAGCTAATGCGAGTAAACGAAAATCGGCGGCTTGAAAAGCAAACCAGATTTCAGCTAAATTGGTGCCTCGCAAAATCCAAAAAATGAGTCCAGCAGAAACAACTATTTTTAGCACGCTAAAAACAGTTTTTCGTAAATTTTCTTGCGGTGTAGCCATTGGTTTTGTAGGTGGTTCCAAGGCTGCCTGTGTTTTTTCCATGAGATGAACCTTTAGCAAGTTGTTGTTTGCATTTTGAGAGATCAGACGCTTATTTGGCCTGTCGATCTCCAATAACTCTGGCTGGCATACCAACCGCAATCTTATAGTCTGGAATATCTTTGGTAACAACTGCCCCCGCACCAATGATGCTCCCCTTTCCAATACGCACGCCATCTAGAACTGTCACATTGGCACCTAACCAGACATCATCTTCGATGATAACCGGTCCTTTGGAAAAGACGCCCTGCATCATCATGGGCACATCTAATTTATCTGCAAAGTAGCGCCCTCCGCCGATATAACAATTCCCACCAATCAAAACATATTTGCCTATGGAAATACCGGTCGCGGATGTAATCATTGTATTGCAACCAATATCGGCCTTCTTACCAATATGAACATAACCAGTTTTCCCTTGAACGACACAATTTCTGGAAACGATCACTTGATCATTAATGCGAACGCCATTTTCACCGGCACCACTGGCATCAATCATCACATAATCATCAATCGCCACATTTTTCCCAATCGCCATCTTGCCAGGATGACGCAAAGTCACACCGCGCCCCAATATCAGGCCGCTGCCAACCTCGCCAAAGAGTGAGCTAATAAACCATTTCCGCAATAAATAGCCCGCCCCACCGGCCATATTTGAGAATAGGGTCATCCCCAACTCATATTGCAACAAACGCATCACTGACATATCGCCAGCCGCTTTTTGCCGGTAGCGATCGAGTGCTGAACCACCAGAGCTGCTTAATTGTTCCGAAAGTGGCGTTTTATTTACTGCTTGTTCATTTATCTCAACCATTACAGCAATCCTTCTTTTGTATACCAATCAATGGTTCTTTTTAATCCTGTTTCCAGATTAACTTTGGGCTGATAGCCTAGCCCATTTTTAGCTTTGGAAATGTCAAACGAGCGTGTTTTGCGGAAGAAATCAACACGACGACGGAATATGGGTGGACTAATACCAAATGGCTTGCACACAATTTCGCACAAATGCCCTGCTAGATAAACGGGTTTAAACGGCACTTTGAACCGAGGTGGCTGTGTGCCAACTAGATCAGATATAATTTGCACCAGCCGGTTGAGTTTAACGATTTCCTCACCTGCCAAGATGTAAATATTGCCAACGGCTTCTTCTTTTTCGCCACAAAGCAAAATGCCATCAACTAAATCATCAATATACACCATGTGGTAGTCGATTTCGCCGGAGCCGATCATGAGAAAACGGCCGTTTTTAACCGACTTAATCAACTTCAAAAACCGCAAATCCCCTGGTCCGTAAATGCCCGCTGGTCTAAAAATCGAAATCGGAATGTCTCCCGCCTCCCTCTACTTTTGGGCAATAAACTCTCCCTCCAGCTTCGTT
>QQUD01000112.1 GCA_008501785.1 Chloroflexota bacterium | reverse complement strand
CATTTGAAATTCTGGTAATGTCATTGGCAGGCCCGGTTGAGCCGGGGGGGGCTCGGGTGTGGATGTGGGGGTTGTTGTCGGGTTTGGCGTGGCGGATGAGGTGGGTGTGGTGGTGGCTGTCTCGGTGGGAAGGGGTGTTGCTGTGCTTGTTGGCAGCGGGATGGGTGTTGACAACGAGACTTGTGCCGCTCCTTCTGTTGCGCCAACTGAAATATTGACTTCAATAGATAGTCTTGCATCTCCAGTCTCGGCTGTGATGCGAAATTGGCCTGCCTCGGTGCGCGCTTCGAGAACATAATCTAATTGAGCAACACCACTTTGAGTTGGCAGCTCTTCGATAATGCTGACTAACCCTTCTACACGATCTTGTTGAATAAAGCGGACTTGTGTGCCATCTGGCACTGGATTGCCATTCTGATCTCGAATGATGCCCGTGCGTAAATTCAACGTATCGCCAACCGATACGTTCACAGGTTCGTTTTCATCTGTTTGTGGTGCTTCGGTTTCATCGACGACATACAATTCAATAATTTGGTCTGGGTCAGGCTGGGTTTGGCTAAACAGATCGTAGCGAATGCTGGCAATATCAACAGGTGATTTGCCTGAAAATGGTAGTTCTTGGAATAAGGCCCTGACAGAAGCATCAATAAATTCTGTTGATTTGCTGTAAACACCAATATAGGCAGAGAGGCGGCTGATTTCTGTTGAGTCTAAATAGTAAGGAGCGTTATAGGCAAAGACGACAACATTGGCATCTCGCACGATGTCAGGTCGTTCTGCTAAGAAGTTGGAGAGTGCATTTGAATCATTTTGCACATCTAACATGCCAAAAATGATCCAATCAACATTTCGTAAAGATTCTTGTACGCGATAGTCTGCAGGGGGAAGGGGCGTGGGTGATGGTGTGATGGTGCCTTCGGGAAGGGGGGTTGATTCGAGTTGATTTGTTTCGGTGACGACTGGGGTGGGTAATAAGATAGGATCGGGGCCAGCATCTAAAAAGGCTTGTAGGTTTTCAAATGTATAACTTTCGATTTGTTGGGGCTGCACTTGCCCACTAGATTCGGGTCCATATAAAGCGAGGATGCGATTTGCAATGGCATTGTTTCCGATGAGGGGTTGTTCGGGGCATGTGCTGCATTGTTGAGTGGTGCGCACATCAGTGAAAATGACGATGTTTTCGCCTTCTCCCGGTGGTTGCGGGAGTCTCTCGGTCAGGTCTGTAATGGTGGGAAAGATGAGGGTGATGGCGTTTTGGGCGATTTCGAACATGGCAGTGGTGTTGTCGGAAACGGCCGTTTCTCCCTCCACTACATCCACCAAAACAGATCGAGAAGAGAAACTCTCATCATAAAGCCGCAGTTTCAAATCCAAAATACGCAGCACAGCTTCATCAACCTGCGCTTGAAAAGCCTGATCCGTAATATACCGCTCTCTGAACCAATCGATAGTATCTTTGATATTTGCTAATTCAGCCGCGAAATCTCCAGCACCAAGCTGAAAATCAGACAAATAGAGCAAATCATTGCCAGCAAGAAACGCATCTTTAGCAATCAGGCGGTGGGGAAAAGATTGGCCGGTATCATCATAAAAGCGCTCTACGGCTCGCACACCAAGCCCATCTGACACCAATATACCGCCACCCTGGCGCCAGTTGATGAACTCTTCCTGTGACATTAAGGTCGCCAGCGCCTGCTGGTCTAAACTGACTGGATTTGTTGTTGCTCGAATATTGCCTTGAAACCCCTGATACCGAATGTGTGTGGTGAGCAGCGCGTCGGCTGTTTGGAAATGCCCAACCATTTCATCTGTTACGGCAAAAAATGGAGCCAGTTCGATTTGTTTTAACTGCTCTAAAGATTTACGGACAGTGGGGATTTCTTCATGTAGAGGGCGGTCGCTGCTGCCGTAACCTGGGAAATGCTTGGGGACAATGGCCATCCTCTGGTTGCTGCCTTCATGAACGCCGGCTGCATATGCTTCGGCCATCAAGCCAACCCAGTAAGGATCACCCCCAAATGTACGCGTCCCTAAATCGCTTTCACTGCCTGCTGTTGGGTTTTCTAGAACATCAACAGAAGGCCCCATAAGCATGTTGAAGCCCATTGCGCTTAATTCTTGGCCGACAATATTGCCCACAATTTGTGCGTTTTCAGGCTGCCAGGTGGCTCCAATAGCCATATTAGATGGTACTGAGGTGACGCCATTTAAAATTTCACTGTATGGGGCGTTATCCCCTTCATGAGAGATCGCAATGAAAAGTGGAATTGGGGTAAAGTCGATGTCCGATACACGACCTGGTGGTACAGCATCTTCATCGAGGTTGGCATCTTCGATGGCTGTTGAGATGCCTAATAGGGCCAAGCGCTGTAAATCGTTGTTTAATTCAGTTAATTGTTGAGTGAGCTGATTCGGATCGTTGTAACCAGTGATGTTGTCGTTTTTTGCCTGGAGCACAACGCCGCTGACTCGATAGTTGAGGATGAGATCGGCAATGTCGCTGCTGCGTGGAGCCTTGTCGCCTTGAAATGTGACGAGGAATAGCTGGCCGACGCGTTCTTCGACGGTCATTTGTTCGAGGAGGGAAAGGGCGGCGGGGGTGGCGATGGATGGGTCTTCTTGGAAAACGGCCGTTGCATTTATCCCCGGTGTCCAAGCAAATAAGAGGAATCCAATGAGCAAGCAAGCACGAACAACCCGGATTAAAACAACCCAAGCTAAACTAGCCGACCTTGTGCCAGTTTCTTGCTGTGCCAACTTATCCATCATGTGAGTGCAAAATGGCTATCGGGGCTTCACGGCGTTTTTTAACGGACGATATCGTGGGTATTTTCCTTTAACGGCATTTACCCTTGTCTGGTTGTCCGCAGCTCCTGTTTGTTTCCTATTGGGCGTTTATCGATCTGCCATTAATAACGAATCGATGATTTGGAAACGAGCGCATTTTACACTTTTCCTCCGTAGGTGCATTATAGCCTACATTGCTTCACAAAACACCTGTGTTAAAATCCATAAATAAGGTTAGGCTTTATCGGAATTTAATCGATTTTCATTCTGAATGTGTGGTCAGATGCGGCTGGTAACGAGTTAACCAACAACATCTGGCCTTTTTTGTCGGAAAAAACTATGTCAGACTCAATGCGAAATGTGTTAGCGACGGTGATGATGGTGGTATTGGCGCTGAGTGCGTTTGCCGCCGGTTATTTTACAAATGATTTTGTCGAGCAGCGATTTGCGGATTCCGATTTGGAAGGTAATCAAGACTTTGCACTATTTTGGGAAGCGTGGGGGTTAATTGAACGGAATTTTTTAGGTGATTTACCTAATTCTCAGGAACTTGCTTATGGGGCTATTCGGGGCGCGATGCAAGTGTTGAATGATCCTTACACGATTTTTATTGAGCCGGTAGCGCGGGAACATGAACGAGATATTTTACAAGGTTCTTTTGGCGGGATTGGCGCCACTTTATCTCGTCCTGAAGAAGGTGGGCCGGTTATTTTAGAGCCAATTCCTGGCAACCCTGCTGAGTTGGCAGGTATTCAAATTGGTGATGAACTGGTTGCTGTGGATGGCACACCGATCCCATTGGACATGACTGTGCAAGCTGTTGCAGATATGATTCGAGGTGAAAAGGGAACCACTGTGATGCTGACGGTTTTGCACCCTGGTGCAGTTGAACCGCAGGAAATAGAGATTGAGCGTGGTGATATTTTAATTCCCTCTGTGACGTACCGGTTGTTGAGTGAAGATGAGGCGATTGGTTATATTCAGTTAACGCGGTTTAGTGGTGAAAGCAGCAATGAGGTGGCAGAAGCGTTAACGGATTTGCTGGATCAAGGTGCGGAGAAACTGGTGCTTGATTTGCGCGGCAATGGTGGCGGCTTGCTAGATGCGGCGGTTGATATTGCAGACCACTTTGTTGATGAAGGGCCGGTGATGTATCAGCAGCAGCGTGGTGAAGATGAGCGTGTCTATAACGCTACGGACGAAACGTTGGCAGGTGAGGTGCCTCTGGTTATCCTCATAGATGGTGGCACGGCGAGTGCCGCTGAAATTGTGGCGGGCGCTTTGCATGACCGCGAGCGAGCGGTTTTGGTTGGGAGCAGCGGCAGCTTTGGCAAAGGCTCTGTGCAGCTTGTGTATGATTTGAGCGATGGCTCGTCTGTGCATATTACGTCGTCCCGCTGGTTTACGCCAAACCGCATTCCACTGGATCAGGAAGGGATTCAACCAGATATTTTGGTGACTGTGACGCAGGAGGATATTGATAACGGCCGTGACGCTATCTTAAATCAGGCGATCACTCATTTGCAAAATGAAAAGTAATCAGGTGCGATGCACCTTTAAATCTTGTAAAGGATTGTGAATTAGATGAATGAATCAGACTATCATCAACCACCGCGTACGAATCGAAAGTTGGTATTTATTGTAGCGATTGCTGGAGTGGTGTTGTGTGTGGGAACGGCCGTTGCCGGATACGCCATTGGTCGTGCCACAGCCACACCACAAGCAGCCGCAGTGCCCACGCCAACCGAAGAATTTGCCCCTATCACCGAATCAATTGTTGCAGAGGAAGCTGAGGAAGTGGTGGATGTTGGGGATGTTGTTATTGAGCCAGAGGTGAATGATGAAGAGGCTGTTGCAGCGCCGGTTGCGCCAACGGCCGTTCCCACAGACCCGCCGCAACAGCTAGAACCTGAAACCCCAGCAGAACCGTTAGACCTTGAGAATTTGGACCTGGCAATCTTTGATGAGGTGTGGGGATTGGTTGATGGCGAATTCTATGGTGATTTACCATCGAATGATGCTCTGGTTTATGGAGCGATTGAGGGATCGTTAGAAACGCTGGATGATGAATACACACGCTTTGTACCACCTGATGTGGCAGCTTTGCTGCGTGAAGATTATGGTGGCGCGGTTGAAGGCATTGGCGCTTTTGTCAATGAAAATGATGATGGTTTGGTGGAAATTGTAGCCCCAATCGAAGGGCAGCCAGCAGAGTTGGTTGGATTATTGCCTGGAGATATTATTTTGGAAGTGGATGGGCAGTCGGTTATTGGCGAAGGTTTTTATGAAGTCATTGCGAAAGTTCGTGGCCCTCGCGGGACAGAGGTTGTTTTGACCATTGGCAGGCCATCAACACAAGAAACGCTGGAATTTACGATTACACGTGCGCGTTTTGAGGTGCCGATTGTGGAAGCAGAGATGCTGCCGGACAATATTGCTTATGTGCAGCTCAATGAGTTTAGTGCTAATTCGAGTGAACAGTTGTTAACGGCCGTTAGCGAGTTATTAGATCAAAATCCATCAGGCATGATTTTCGATTTACGCAATAATCCAGGTGGATTGTTAGCGCAGTCGGTACAGGTTGCGGATTTGTTTTTGGAAGAGGGTGTCGTTCTTTATCAGCGAGACAATCAGGGTGGTGAACGTGAGTTTACGGCCGTTTCCGGTCAACTTGCTGAATCTATTCCATTGGTTGTGCTGGTTAACGACGCCAGCGCGAGTGCCTCTGAGATTGTGGCTGGCGCAATTCAAGACAATCAGCGTGGCACACTGATTGGCGTTACAACTTTTGGCAAAGGGTCAGTGCAGCTTTTGCACGAGCTGTCAGATGGATCAGAACTGCGTGTGACAATTGCACGTTGGTATACACCCAACGATAATTCCATTAATAAGTTAGGCATTACGCCAGATATTGAAGTGCTGCAGGATTTTGAAAGCGAAGATGATGAACAGTTGCAGCGAGCGGTTGAGTTTTTGATAAATGGTGAATAGATACCGAAAACCGATCGCTGTTCACAGGTATGGAAAATGACGACAAAAACAGGAACAGGCATAAAAGTAATTGCCAAAAATAGAAAAGCGCGGTTTGAGTATCATTTGCTCGATTTTTTTGAGGCAGGTCTGGTGCTGACCGGCACGGAGATCAAGTCTATTCGGGCCAATCAGGTGAGCTTGCAGCGCAGCTTTGTGCAGCCTAATAGGGGCGAACTGTGGCTGATGGAAGCGCATATTGCCGAGTATAAACATGGCAATCGAGACAATCATGAACCAACGCGCCCCCGTAAATTACTGCTGAACCGGCGTGAAATCGATAAGCTGTTGGATGATTTAGCTCAAAAAGGGGTGACGATTGTGCCAACGAAGCTGTATTTGAAAAACGGCCGTGCCAAGGTCGAAATCGCTATTGCTCGAGGTAAAAAACTTCACGACAAACGGGGCGATTTAGCTAAACGGGATGCAAAGCGCCAGGTTGAGCGTGCGCTCAGAGAAAAATATCGTTAAACAAACCCATGACAAATGACATTTAAAAAAACAAGCGTTTGTCACTGTTTGACTTTTTCAATCTACGCCAAACTTGGACCAATTTAATCCACTTAGAATCTGTCTTTGCAACGAATTACGGAAGAGGTACTGCATGTTAGGAGCGAATGATAAAGTGATTAGCAGATGGCTGTTTGCTGTCTGCTTTTTTATTATTGTGCTAGTGATTTTTGGCGGCTGGGTGCGGCTAACCCGCTCCGGATTGTCGATGGTTGAGTGGAAGGTGTTTATTGGTAGCATCCCTCCCATCACTGAAACAGATTGGCAAGAAGCGTTTGTCAAATATCAGCAAACCCCTGAATTTAAAATTATCAACCAAACCATGACGCTGGCTGAATATAAGTTTATCTATTACAACGAGTACATTCATCGCATGTTGGGCCGTTTTACAGGATTACTTTATGTGCTGCCACTGTTTTATTTCCTCTTTCGGGGGCGGATTGCATGGCGAAAGTCGGGCATTTACCAGGCGATTGGGCTGGGCTTTGCCGGTCAAGGCTATTTGGGCTGGTACATGGTCAGTAGTGGGCTGGTAGATATTCCGGCTGTGAGCCATTATCGTTTGACAGCGCATTTGGTGACAGCTTTATCTCTGCTTGGACTCACATTTTGGGCAGCTTTGAATAACATTTATGGTTCCAAGCGGGCTGAAAATTTTGGCGAACGGTCTACGCCGAAAAAGATGGCTGTTTTTCTGGTTGTGGTGCTGATGATTCAAATTTCGTATGGTGGATTGGTGGCTGGCTTGAAGGCGGGTCATGCTTCGAGTACGTGGCCGTTGATGTACGGCCGTTTAATCCCCCTCAGTATTTTTAACGCCATTGAACCCTGGTGGCGTAATTTGATCGAGTCTCCACCCGCTGTGCATTATGTGCATCGCTGGTTTGCGTTTGCGGTGTTGATTGTGGCGATTTGGCTTTATTACATCGCAAAAAATCGCAACTTGCTGCCTCCTACTTTGAAGGGGGCTAAATGGATGATTGTTATGGTGCTCGTTCAGATTACTTTCGGTGTCACTGTGATCTGGTTTCATGTGCCTTTGATATTGGCACTCACACACCAAGGCATTGCGATTTCTCTTTTATTAATTTCGATTTTCTTGAATCATCGATTATATTTTGAATGATAAGGGCAGCGATTACGAATACAAACGTGATCGTGATCGTAATCCGAATCGTGATCGTGGTCGAAATTCGTTGTCGTGATCGAAAAAGAATCGATTACGATCACGAGTTGCGACAACGATTACGAATACAAACGTGATCGGGACCGAATTTGATTGAAGGAAAAACATGACCGAACAATTTGGCCATGAAAAATTGGATGTTTACCGAGTTTCTTTAGCCTATGTTGACTATGCCTATCGATTGGCAGATCGGCTGAAAGGCAACCATCGTCATGCTCGTGACCAACTGCTGCGTGCTTCACAATCCATTCCATTAAATATTGCAGAAGGAAACGGCCGTCGCACCCCTGCTGACCGTCGTCGATTTTTTGACATTGCCCGTGCCTCAGCTCTCGAATGTGCTGCCGTGCAAAATGTGCTTCAAATTGGTAAGGTAATAGCTCACGAACAAAATTCTCAAGGTAAACATATGTTACTCCGAATCGTCGCAATGTTAACAAAACTCTCAAATCGAAATCCGAATCGTGATCGTGATCGAAATTTGTGATCGTAATCGAATAAATATGAAATCGATTATGATCACGAGCGGCGATTGCGATTGGGGGGGGGAGGGGAAATCGATTACGATTACGACTAACGATTGCGATCACGAATGGGAATTATTAAGGGACTGGATATGGACAGGAATCAAGAAGTTGAACTGTTTTCACCTGTATATCTTTGTTTGGAAAACGGCCGTCTTAACTCCGCAGCAACCGGTTGGTCACGCAACCCCTTGCACTGTTGCAACCTTCAAGGCCGCTGGCCGCGCAAAAAGCGTTGGAATTATTGGGCTATTACGACTGAAACCCACCTTTTTTCCGTGACAATAACTGATTTGGATTATGCTGGATTGGTGTTTGTATATTTTGCTGATTTTGCTGCTCGTCAGCTTACTGAATCGACAAAATTGATTCCGTTGGGTCGGGGTTGCGATTTACCAGAGCACGTTAACGCTGATGTGCAATATGCCAGTCGTGATGTGCAGGCGAAGATGAAGCAAACAAATAATGGTGTAGAGTTGTTTGTAAACCTCGCTGATTTTGAAAAACGGCCGTTAACCGCCCATTTCACCATCACCACGCCACCCAATCACGAAACGCTCAACGTAGTTGTCCCTTGGAATGAACGCACGTTCCAATTTACCAGCAAGCAAAACACGCTGCCTGCGCAGGGAGTCGTTACAATTGATGGTCAAGAAACGCGCTTTGACGGAC
>QQUD01000311.1 GCA_008501785.1 Chloroflexota bacterium | reverse complement strand
GGAGGAACAGTTATGAACAAAGATATTTTTAAGCCAATGGAAGTCTGGTTTGTCGTTGGCAGTCAGCATCTTTATGGACCTGAAGCGTTGGCGCAGGTTGCTGACAATGCAAAACAGGTGGCTGTATCGTTGGACAACTCGGTAAAATTACCGATTCATGTTGTTTTCAAACCAATAGTGACGACTCCTACTGAAGTTTACAATTTGTGCCAAGAAGCCAACAGTGCCCCAAACTGCATTGGCTTAATCTGCTGGATGCATACATTCTCTCCAGCCAAAATGTGGATTGCCGGATTGCAAGCACTCAACAAGCCATTTGTGCAGCTACACACGCAATTTAATCAGGAAATCCCCTGGTCAACGATTGACATGGATTTTATGAATCTGAACCAGACGGCACATGGCGGTCGTGAATTTGGGTTTATTGGCTCACGCATGCGGTTGGCACGGAAAGTGGTTGTGGGGCATTGGCAAGATGAAGAAGTTTTGGATCGGCTGGACGCGTGGATGCGGGCGGCAGCGGCATGGCATGATGCGCAAGGAGCAAAACTGGCCCGCTTTGGCGACAACATGCGCGAAGTGGCTGTCACTGAAGGAGATAAGGTTGCTGCTCAGGCCCAGTTTGGGTATGCGGTGAATGGGTATGGCATGGGTGATTTGGTGGCTTTTGTGGATGGGGTGACGGAAACGGCCGTTTCTCACCTGATCACCACCTACGAAAACACCTACACCGTCGCCCCCCGCCTCCAACCAGACGGCAGTCAACGCCAATCTTTAGTCGACGCCGCCAGAATCGAACTAGGGATGCACGCGTTTCTAGAGGAAGGTGGATTTAAAGGATTCACGACTACTTTCGAAAATTTACACGGCATAAAACAGCTTCCTGGTATTGCCGCACAGCGATTGATGGCCGACGGGTATGGCTTTGGCGCAGAAGGGGATTGGAAAACGGCCGCTTTGCTGCGAGCCATGAAAGTGATGAGTGCCGGACTTGAGGGTGGCACCTCCTTCATGGAAGATTACACCTACCACTTTAGCCCCAAAGGGGACAAAGTCCTTGGTGCTCACATGTTAGAAATCTGCCCATCCATCGCGGCAGACAAACCATCGATGGAAATTCATCCGTTAGGCATTGGCGGCAAAGAAGACCCGGTTCGGCTTGTCTTTGATGCAGCAACCGGACCCGCCATCAACGCCTCCATCGTCGATATGGGCAATCGTTTTCGCCTGATTGTCAATCCGGTTGAAGTTGTTGCCAACGAAGCCCCCTTACCCAATCTACCCGTGGCCCGAGCTTTGTGGATTCCACAGCCCAACCTGAAAGTTGCCGCTGCCGCCTGGATTCATGCCGGAGGCGCACATCACACCGGTTTCAGCCTGTCAGTTACGGCCGAGCAGATGGAAGATTTCGCCGACATAGCTGGCATTGAATACCTGCTCATCGACGAAAACACAACAATTTCTAACATCAAAAAAGAACTGCGCTGGAATGAACTGCTCTATGCGCTGCGTGGCATTTGACCGAAGTATGCTGAGGAACCCCAAAAACGAACGTCAACCTCCCGGAGGTGCGGCACCTCTGGGAGGTTTTGTTCAATAGTTAGATAAATATTTCGGCACCGCAAAATGTGCAGCCAATGATGCCCTGACCAACGAGTTCGAGCGGGGCCGTGCAGTTAGGGCAGGTATGGCGCTGTTGCAATTGAGACCGTTCTTGTGAAAAAACGGTGTCAGACTGCCAATCGACATAGCCAGAAAAACGTCCCCGTCGCACAAGTTGATACAGCCATTGGCGAATCAAAGATTCGGGGGCACGCAGTTCGCGGCTTAAATCGGGCATAGTGACTTGTCCTTGCGCCTGCACAACAGATGCCAACTGCGCCTGCTTTTTAGCCAGCATCGCCATGCTATAAACGCGTTGGTTGGACAAGTCAACGGCTCCAGCCAATGCACCAGCCGCCACGGCTTGCTCGGCAACATGCGCAACTTGAGAGGCGCTGCTGCGCAATTCTTCGGCGGCTTCATCAAAAGTGACTTCGCCACGCTGCTGAACCAGATCAACCAGCAATTGTTCTGCACTGGCCGACAACGCCGCTGCATACGCCCGAAAAGAACGCAGCAGGAAAAAGACAATCAGTCCCAACAAAACTAAAGAGAAAATGCTGCCCACGGAAAAGGCTGGCGTCCAATTGCCTCCACGTCTGGCAATTCCCACAGAAGCCAACACAAAGTACCAAACAAAATGACCCAGCCTCCTGCCAACGCCACGGCGCGGGGCAGCGGCTTTTTTTCTTGCCATGCGCCTGCAACCATCCAGAAAGCAGCAAAAAGTGGCGTGTAAAACAAGAATGTTGCTTTTGAGAAAAAGGCTGTCGTTAAAAACATGCAGGATACGGTGAGGATGAACATCGCCATCGCTGCATAAAGAGGTAGCCCTGTGTCTCCCCACAGATATTGTCGAATGAGTCGATTTCGTGTTTGCATTAGTCTCCCCCCAACAATATTTCGGAATGACAGGCTGGACAACGGACTGTTTCCCCTTCGAGGCTGAGTTGGCTGTCGCAGTTGGGACAACGGCCGTTTCCCTTCAACTTTTGCGCTGCAATCGAATACAAACTGCCATTCTCCCAATTGATGTACCCGGAAAATTTACGATGGTGCACGAAATGATAAATCCAGTCTGTCACCAACTGACGGGGCACGTTCATCTCAATGCTCAAATCATCCAGGTAGATAAACCCGCGCTCTTTGATTATTTTGAGGAGAGTGGCTTGTTTTTGTTGAAAACGGCCGTTTGTCATCACCCGCTGATACGGCACACTCATCCAAAACTTTTTGGGGCGTTTAGCCATCAGCTTGTCCAGCAGATTATCCACTTCCGTCGTCGCCATCCGTAGAGGAATGGCTAGGTCAGTAAATGACAATTCACCATGATGCGCCAGCAGCCGTGCTGCGAATTTTACGCGCAAATCTACGACACCAGCTTGCAGCCGCTGTCCTACATTTCGCAACAAAAACGCCGCTGGTATGAGCAACATCATCGCAAATGGAAGTGGTAGAAAGAAAAGGAACCCAAGCCCAGCAGCGGCATCTTCTTGCGGCATGAGCGAAATGAAAATCGCTGTCACCACACCCATAAACCCAATCGTTACCGAAGCGATGAGCAAAGGATAGGTGCGTGAGGCTGGCTTGTTTTTAAAAACCATGCCCAACAGCGGCAGAAAAAACACAGGACCAATACAAAAAATGCCCACGACCTCAGGGGAGGCTGATTCCCCAACAAGTGAACAGATATACCCAATCATCAACAGTAATAACAATATTAGCACCCCAATTGCCGTTTTTGACGGGCGCAGCTCATCCCAATAAAAGGCTCGACGTGCTTTGGGGAAATCTAGGGATGATTTATCAGCTTGACTATCCTTATTTTCTTCTTTCATATAATGATTTGATTTTCGTGGTGTTGTTGAACAGAATACTTTCAATCATTTTATCATGTTGGGGGGAGGATGGTAGGGAAAACGGCCGTTTTCAACCGAGCCTTTCAAAAGTAGCCGCAATTTCCGAATCGCGATCCAGTCACAAAGATCGCAATTCGGAAATCGCGACTACCGTTCATCACGAATCGTCATTTTCCGCGTGTTGCTTCAACCCAGCAGCAAATTGCTCAAAATTTCCCGTCAGATCAGGAATACTTTTGCCAAAAACTGGCAGCAAGAGACCGCTAAAGATTTCCTCTGTGTGAAACATCGTTTTCCCATCACTGCTAGGCGTAAGCGTGTGTGTCCGTTCAGATTTGAACAATCCAAGCGGCATTCCACCAGTCAATACCATACGCTTACCCGGTTCAAACGCTGTCACTTTAACTGGAAATGCTCGATCAGGGCTTAATTTTGTAAAAAAACTCACCTTTTCCCCTAATGCCAAACGCCCCTCAATACGCAGCATACCCGGATCCCAATTTGGATAACCACCTGGGTCTGCCAGAATATCCCACACTTTTTGAGAAGAAGCATCAATCTCTATCTCTGCACGATAAATTTTCATAGATTTATTTCCTTATAACTTTTTTTGGACAAAACAGGTTGTTTACCAAGATTGGACCAATTTTTCTAGAAATGCGTCACTTAAGTTAACGCAAGTTGGGCCAACCATCATAAAAGCCTTATTTTTCGATTTGCAACGACTGTTTCACAAATCCCTTTAATGCCTCTTGATTGAAGTTAGGAGAAGAAATACGCATCGTGCGGGCTTTCTTCCCATCCCCTTCCAGCAGGCCATAATCATCATTAATAGAAACGCCTTCAAAAAAGATTAAGGAAATTTTGCCCTTGCCCACAACCGTTTGAATGTGGTTTTTGGTTGTGCCATAAACCAGGCAATTTTTCCACTTGATGCTCTCATTAAAACTCGGGTTTGCCTCTAAAATGCAATCCCGAATCTGCAAAAAGAGGGGTGTAATTTCTTCATTCAATTCACCAATATACTCGTTCACAATATCGTTTTGAGAAGGTTTGTAATTCATAGTCACATCTTATCATACCAGTCTGGTAGCGCATTGTAAGAAGCGGCCATAAGATTGTCTTGCAAAATAGAATTCGCCTCGAAATACGCCAGTGGAGAAAGTCCCGTCATTTTCTTGAACGCATGATTTAAGTGAGGTTGATCATAATATGCTGCATCGTTGACATACTCGACAATGCGCGGACTTTGGGCAGCAAAATCACATGTCTGTCCCAAAAACAAGTGGAGGTTTCGAATCGCTACGATTTCCTTTTTGCTAATACCAAAAACGCTTTTCACCAACCGTCGTTTGTGTCGCGCAGAATAATGGCGCAGCCAGTCTGATTCTGCAAGTGAGGCAGAAAACAAAGAAGCGACCGTCTTTTTAACACGATTTTCTTGAATCGTTTGTGTCATTTGGGATGCAAACGTGTTCAGATCATCACCCTGGCACGTAACCCAATTTTGCTCCATAAACAGGTTCGAAGGCATCTCCTTCATCCAAAACGACTCCGCAAACGACATCGAGAGACGCGCACCAAAAACAATTATCGGAACATCTAGCACAAATTTTAATCGGTGCGTGTAGAGTGTTTTTAACGATTGTGGCGGCAGGAGAAAATCGATTTCCTGTTTCGTATCAACACATCGCATTGCACCCTTCTCAATATAAAAGTAATCGTAAAACAGTTCAGGAATAAAAATATCTGAAATAGTACATGGCGTTTCGACATCTATCTGCATTCGCCAAAAAAACAAGACACCAAGTTGCGGATCGCCTTTTTTCTTTTGAAATGAAATTTTCATTACTTATAAATAATTCTCTCTAATACTTTTGATGTGATGCAGCTCGTGTCCAGCGATGTGATAAGCTGCGGCTCGTACACTCATGATATTACCACTGCCAACCCCTTTGCGGAGTAATGCCGCATCATCGAGACTACCGAAAAATGTAATCGTCGCTTTACGTACCGATATTAATTCTTCAATAATTTCTTCTATGCCACGCTTGTTTGCCCCAGAATAGGGAACGTAATCATCTTGTTCAAAACCGGGCAGTTCTATGGTATCCCCTCTAGCATAACGCAACGCACGATAACAGTAAATCCTTTCATCATCGATTATATGAACCAGGATTTCTTTTATGGTCCATTCCCCCTCGGCATACCGATAAGCTAGTATCTCATGAGGTAATGAGTGTATGAACTGGATCGTGTTTTCTAGATTGTCTTGTAAATGTTTAAGGATCAAATCATCATCTGGCAATAATCCAATGTACATAATCGTATAAGGCGCATATTCGCATTCTTTTGGTTTGGGAATTAGTTTCAACTATACCGCCTTTAGTATTTCGGTTTTGTGATAAATCTGCTGTTAGTCAAACATTGACCTTAGCGAAAAGGATGTTCTGCCTGCATCTTTTCTACTGTGTAAACGGCAAAAATTCTGCAAGGACCAGGCTCACAGCCAATACCCGTTATGCTGCCAATAATTGATGTAATCAGCAAAGTCATCCGATATGCAATTGCTGACTGAGTAAATGTCTTCAACTTGATTGGTTTGCAACCAATCTGGTTTTTTGACAACATGTTTAGCCATATAACCGATCGGAATCATTGCGCACCTTCCTGCTGCTGGCATTTCCATTCAGCCCGATCAATAGCATACTCAACATCGTCACCGTCCCAAAGCTCAAGGGAGCTAACGTGGTGGGTGTCCGTTTTTATCAGGTCGGATTGGGTCAAGCGGAACCTGCGCACAAGCGTCATGCCTACTTTCTCCATTACGCGAATGGAGCCGAGGTTATCTTGGTAAGTAGTGGCGGTGACGCGATTAACACCCAGTTCAGCAAACCCTTTGTCAATTAGCGCACGCGCTCCTTCGGTGGCAAAGCCGTTGCCCCAGGCTGCTTTGCACAGCCGGTAGCCAAGTGTGACATTGCCGGATGCATTGTCATCTGGTCGGAAGCTAAACCAGCCCAAGAATTCCCTGGTGTGTTTTTCAATAGCTGCCCAGAAGCCAAATCTTGGAAATCGCTCATCGACATGCAGAAACGCGGGCAAAATGTCGCGTTCGAATATGTCGCGTGGTGTTGGTATGCCACCGTTGATGTAGCGCATTACGTCTGGATCATTGTCTAATTTGAAAAGACAATCGGCATCTGTTTTCAATAGGCGACGTAGGATAAGTCGATTGGTTATTAATAAGGTATGTATCACAAATGCTTTTCCATTTTTATAAGCAGCAAAGGTATACCATTTAAGTCGTTTTCAAGGCGTTCGACAATTTTGCAGCCCAGTTTTTCGTAAAATTTGTAAGCCGTTATGCGAGAGGATGCGTACGCTTACATTCTGAGCGCCGTCTGGTTTGAATCTTCTAATATGCATGGTTGATCGTGTTGGTTGAAAACAGGGCTTCTGTGTCGGTGTCGTAGATGATTAGGCCTTCGTCTGTGTTGTTGAGTTGGGTGATTTGGTGACCTTGGGGGTTCCAAACGGCCGTTTCCCCTCCCCCAACAAAATCCTCACACGGCCCCACACAATTCGACATCAATACCGTCATCGAATAGTTTCTGGCAATGTCAGACAGCCTTTTGTTGGCATTGTTAACGCCGCTTGCAGTTTTTGCCACACTGGCGATGTAAAAGTCTGCACCATTTTGATAAGCTAACTCGGCATGTTCAGAAATGGATAATTCATAACAAATGGCAATAGCTACGTTGGATTTGTCGATTGTCAAACTGGGGAAATTTTGTCCACTCACAAAAAACGGCTCTTCATCAGCGTGCAAATACTTTTTCGAATACGTTCGGCGTTCTTTCTGTGGCTGAAAGAGAATCATGCTGATGTGGATGCCTGCATGGCTTTTTGTGGGAACACCAACGCCTATTGTGAGCTGATGGGTATTGCTGAGGGTTTGGAATGGTTGGAAACGGCCGTCTTCTTGATCCGTCGCCAAAGCTTTAGCAAGAGATGGTTCATATCCCGTAAGAGATAATTCTGGGAAAATGATGACGTTTGCATCATGGGCAACAGCTTGCTCAATGAACTTTTTGTGAATTTCGATATTGCCTTGAATGTCACCTTTGATGGATTTTGTCTGCACAACACAAATTCTCATATCGTCGTCTCCGGTAAACCTATCTCAGGGTTGATCTTTCCAAACTATTTCCACAGTCATTGGATCATCATTTTGAATCACAATATCTGACAATTTCTCAGGTGTACAAGCTGCTAAATAAATTTTTTGACCAGGAATGTATTTTTGTTGGTATCTATTTTGAACGTCTTTAATTGTACCAAACAACTTTTGGTCTCTGATAGCTGCCCTTTTCAATACTGTCTCAAAATTAACTTTTACAAATATTTTCAAATCCCAATAGTTATAAAGTTCGGGACGCAGCAAAAACACGCCATCAAACAATAAAATGTCACTTTCTTGGGCTAAAAAGTTTTGTTGTTTGGTCAAAGAATCTTTTTGAAAATCGAATATTTCTTTTTGATAGTGAAGATTGCCACCTGGACCAAGCGGAGCCAAGAGTAAAGAAATGAGCGCCTGGTGATTGAATGAATCTTGAAAATAACCTGCAGGAGAGTGCTTGCCTTGTTGATAACGGATCGATTGAGGGTTATGAAATGAATCTATTGATGCTCGAATCACAGAACGGCCGTTTTTTTGCAACGGTGAAACTAATTCATCGGCTAAACTTGTTTTACCAGCAGTGTCTACCCCATCAATAGCAACCCGAAGTGGATGAGAAGATTTAATGGAATCGATATGTGTTGTTAATTCGCTGAGCAATTGTTGTCGGTGCATGATTTTTGACCCGGTGTCGCATACTCAGCCATCACAAACGCCTGCCATGCTTGTTCAAATTCCAACTCTGTCATGTTGAACACTTTTTCAAAATCACCATTGGTCTTGGCGATCTCAATCATGTAATCATTACCAAATTCTCGGGAAACAAACTCAATTAGTGTGTATGAGAACGCATAAATGATACCGGTATCTGTGCCGACATTAAAGTCAAGCGCATCAATTGATGGCATATTTTGTGCAGCCTGGGCAGCAATAAATTCCGAACTGGGCATTTGTCTGGCTTCGTAGAGTGCAATTCCCTCATCCAGACATGCAGGTAACACCTCATTGGTGATTTCATCAACGACGAGGTGGGTCAATTCGTGGGTGAGAACTTGCAACACAGAAGCATAGGAATGCTCGTGCCCAGGGTTTAATGGCGT
>QQUD01001089.1 GCA_008501785.1 Chloroflexota bacterium | reverse complement strand
AAATCACTCATCATGTCTGCTCAAAGTATATGAAGCGTCACAGAGCGAACGCTTTTGCTGTAATAGAACAATTAGATTTTTCAATATTAGATGAATGGATTCAAGATTCAAAAAACGCATTAAATTTAAACCTAGAGGATGAGGTTGCTAGCAAACAGGTATTGTATGATGCAATAGAACAGTTGAGTGACAATCAAAGACGTATTGTTTTGGATTTTTATTTTGAAGGGCGAGCGCTTCCACAAATTGCGGAAGATTTGCATGTAAGTGTTAACACGCTTTACAAGCGTCATTTTGACGCTTTAAAACAACTTCGCAAAATTTTTGAGTTAAACCAATTGAATAAATGAGATCATAATTCAACACTGATGTAAAGTATGCTGAGGTCTTTCTTAATCTCGGCCGCCAACTTTCTGCTGGTCGACTATAAGATCACTTCTTCTTGTTTGATCTTTATGTGTATCGTTTTCTAGGTTTTTACATAATTTTCTCCAGTATTATTGCATTCTGAAATCGAGTTGTCCTCATGTTCACTATTCCGATGTTAAAGCACCACTTTCCCGAGGTTATGCTACGCTATATTTATTATCTCAGGATTTTCTAAGTCATGATATTGAAGTAGCTGTTAAACAAAAACAGAAAATTTATCACTAGCTGGCAAAACGAAACACTTGCACCCCGAGAGGTTTCCAAGCCCGTCGCTCCCGTATAGCCTATAGTATTGCACTAACACATAAAAGACCCTGATGAACTCGGGGTCTTTTTGGTTTTTCCATAATTTTGCCTTAACCCTATAGTTTACGTGCTAAAGTAATATATCGCTTCCGTAATCAAATAGCTTTAATATTTGCAAAATCTTAGGAAGTATTGGCTAGGATGTGTTTTTTTTAAAGGTTAATGCATTCATCGATGATGGCAAACGGATTTTGTTTTAGAGCTAATAATTGTGTCCATTCTATTCAATATATTCCTCAATTTCTGCAAATATGTCACTATAAAAATCACACAACACCTTTGTTCCACTTTCAACAATATTGCCACCACCCAATCCTATAGTAGGAAATCCCGCCAGCCGAATCGAGCAAACCCCAGCTCCACTGTCATCGATCCCTACCACCGTGTTTCGTTCTGCAAATGGTATGCCCAATCCTACCCGGCATGCCTCGGCGTACAACCAGGGATGGGGTTTGGGGGTCAATTCTCCCAACGTACCCGCCTCACCAGCCCGTAACGGGAACCCAGCGGTGATGATAACATCATAAAATTCTTGCGGATCACCCATGCCCATTGTTTTGAAAGCAGACAATATCTCTGGATATGCTTTTTCGTACAGACCAGATGTGACCAGTCCGATATTAATGCCTTGCGCTTTGAGTGTTAGTAAAAATTCCCGCACACCAGGCGTGGGTGTGAAGGCGTTGGCACGGCCGTTTCCTGCCACAATCGCCTGCATTTCACGATGAACGTGCTGATAGTAAATCTGCCGGGCTTCTTCAACGGTTTTGTCGGAGCAATATTTTTCGACACAATATTGCAGATGCTCAGAAACGCTGTGACCTGAGACATGAGGCATGTCAGTTTCTTCAAGCGAGAATTTTGGCTTATCCAGCAGGGATGCCGTTGTTTGTTCAATAATCCACATCCAAAATTCTTCGCTGCGCACGGTGGTACCGTCCAAATCCATCAATACCGCTTTGACCGGTTTTTGCAAGGCAACGGGATGTACGGGATAGAAGGCCGGGTAGCCCATAGCAGAGTTGACCGCCGCCAGCGTATGGTCAGTAAAGGCAATGAATTCGACTTTGCGGTCGCCGGTGGCGGTGATGGAGATGACGCTGTTGTGGTTGGTGCGGAAACGGCCGTTTCCCCCCGTCTCCAATGCAATCAAACCACAATCCGGCGTAAATTTGCCTAAATCAGGGATGTTAAAGTCACTCATGCGATTTCGGCCTCGCGGATATGCTGACCGGCGCGAATCATCGCCAGATACCCATCTACCGGCACATAATCGGGGATAGAATTGCCCGATCCTAATGCATACCCATTGGCCATCTGCCGATATTTTGTGCCGCGCTCAACCACAAGTTCAAACACAGCCTGCGGATCGTCCCGGCAAATCAAATCTACGTCAATACCACCTAACATGCCGATGCGATCACCATAACGCGTAATCCACTCGTCATAGGGTGCAATGGTGTCTTCATTAGAATGCTTGGCATTAATACCCAGCGCAATTGCATCATCCATGACGCTAAAAATCTTGCCGCAAGAGTGCCACAAGAAAGGTTTACCTGCATCTTTGATCATACTGATGATGCGCTGATATTGAGGGATGATATGTTTGCGAATGGTTCGAGGCGAAACCAGAGTGCTGGTTTTGAATCCCAAATCATCACCGAAGCGACAGACAGCATAATGTTCCCCATACTTTTCCAAAAAAGTAGTCCAGATATTCACAAGCAGATCGCCAATTTTGCGAAAAAGGTCTGTAAAAAGTTCAGGATCATCGACCATCATGTAGGCGAGCTGTTGGAAGCCTACTAAATCTTCGCTTAATTCAAAGACGCCATTACCGATGCCACCAAGCGCTTTCATGCCGGGGGGCATGGTTTGGCCAAGTGCTTCAAATTTCGGCGCTGCATTCGCCCAATACAGCGCTGGAATTTCGTCCCAGGGGTATTTCTCAAAATCGTCACGGGTTTGGATGGGGCCTACCATGCCGCCGTAAATGGCACCATGTCCTGGCAAGGAGCGGGTAAGTGTGATTTCGTAGGAGATTGTGTCATAGGTCATTTGTTGGTAGAAACGGCCGTAATGCTCAAAAAACGCCGTCAAATCCGCCTCATCCCCATTGATCAAGTCGGCAAATTTCTCACCCAAAACCTGCTCCATAATCAATGGGTCAACTTTATGTTCGTAAAATGGTAGGCGGGACGGCCGTTTATTCGCCATCACATCCAACATATGATGATAGTCAGGTTGAAAAGTCATCAGTTTTAATCCTTTGTATTTGGAAAAGGCAGCGCTGCTAATTCCGCATAAGCTGGTTCTGTGCGGTTGAGTAATTCAGCATAGAAGGCAGCATATTGCCGGTAAAGTTGATGGACAACTGGATCTGGTTCATAGCGCGTTGATTCCTGCATGAAAAGCTCCGATGTTGCAGTCATATCGTCAAAAATACCCAACGCACAGCCTGCCAAAATCGCATTGCCGACAGCAGCGACATCATCTCGCGCCAGACAAACATAGGGCACGCCCATCACATCCGCCTTAATTTGGTTCCACAAAGGGCTTTGAGAACCACCCCCATATGCCGTGATTTCTGAAACATTTGTTTCTGGGAAAATCTCCTGGAAAGATTGATACATTAGATATTGATCATAGGCAATCGCTTCTAAGATTGCACGATAAAAGTGTTCGCGCTTGTGCGTCCAAGAAAAACCAAACCAGGCGCCGCGATAATTGGTATTGTTAGGACTGGCGCGTCCACCAAGATGGGGAATAAAGAATAGTTTTTCAGAACCAGGCGCTAATTTGCCTGCTAGATTGTCTAAAACCGCATAGGCGTTGCCCTGGCCGGTTTCTTGAGCCATCATCTGGTCGGCAAACGCAAAGGTTTCTTTGAACCAGTGATGGGTTAGCCCACCACCAATGATGTAGGCAGCGGGGTTCCAATAGCCAGGGATGGGCGAAGGCAAAATTTCGGCAACGCGGTTCTTCATGTCAGGCTGAAACTTGTCAGAACAAAGGGCGACCAGCGGGTAAGTGCCTGCATTGTCGGCCATACGATTGGGTTGGGTAATGCCCGCGCCGATAAAACCAGCAACCTGATCAGCCATCCCGGCCACAATGGGGGTTCCGGCTGACAACCCTGTCGCATCGGCCATTGCAGCGCTTAACTTGCCAACGATGTCTGTCGAGTTGACGATGCGTGGTAGTTTTTCTATTGGAATATCCATTGCAGTGCAAAGGTCATCTGACCAGGTGTAATGCTGCGTGTCGCTGAGGCCGCTCACCCACAGGTAAGTGATGTCGATGAAGATGTCATCCGCAGCCAAATCGCCCAATTTTGCCAGTAAATAGCCACTGATGGTGGCAAATTTGGCAGTACGCCGATAGGCATCGGGAAAGGCGTCCCGAATCCACATGATTTTAGGTGCAATAGTCGGTTGGCCGGAACCAGTAATGGACCGAATCAGGTCATGATACTGGTCTAAAACTTGGTTGAGATAAGGGGCGAAGCGTAAATCGAGGGTCGTGGTAAAGGGGGTTGTTGGATTACCGTCGGCGTCTATGCCGAGGGTGCCGCTTTGCATCCCGTCCAGACAAATAGCGGCAATGTTGGCGGGAGAAACGGCCGTTTTCTCTACCAATTCCCGCATAGATGCTAACACCGCCTCTAGTATCGTATTGGGATTGTATTCTGCAATCCCAGGACCAGGTTGATGAGGATGTGTGTCTCGTTTGACTGCGCCCAGTAAACGGCCGTTAACACTATAAATAGAAGATTTTGTAAAACTCGATCCAATATCAATCCCAACCAGATATTGTTCAATCATTGTTGCATCCTTTAGGCAATCGCCAACAACTCTTTAGCAATCCGCGCTGCACGGGAAGCGTCTTCAGCAAACCCTTCAACCCCAATCTTGTCCGCATACTCTTTTGTTACCGGTGCACCACCGATCAATATCTTTGTCGCGTCACGGAGACCTGCCTCTGTCAGTGCCGCAACCGTATTGCCGATTTCGGTCATCGTTGTCGTTAGCAGCGCCGACATTCCCAACAAATCAGGTTTATGTTTGCGCACCGCCTCCACAAAGGCTTCAGGCGGTACGTCAATGCCCAGATCAATCACCTCAAAACCTGCCCCTTCCAACATCATGATCACCAGATTTTTGCCGATGTCATGCATATCTCCCCGCACTGTCCCCATGACAATTGAACCGACCACATCGATCCCGTCCGCAATCAAGCGTGGCTTCAAGATATCCATCACAGATTGCATGGCCCGTGCCGCAATCAACATCTCAGGAATAAAAATCTCACTTGCCTCAAACAAGTCACCCACTTCCGACATTGCTGGAATACACGTTTCATGCAAAATAGCTTCTGGTGAAATATCCGCATCTAAAGCTTGCTGCGTTTGCACGGCAGCATTATTTTTATCGCCATCAATAATGGCATCATACAGATCGTCTACACTCATTTCCTCTTACCTCCGACTATATATCCCAGGATTAAGTGGCGAAGCATTAGCTTAACGCCAACATTTTTTTTGTTAGCCTCACCAGAGAACTGGCGTCTGGTGCAAAACCATCAGCCTTTACCCGGTCTCAGTATGCTTGATTGACAGGCGCACCGCCCACAAAAATCTTGACACCATCTATCGTGACCTCGTATAGTTCATCCAGTATTTCTGCTTGACGTGCATAGTTCTTTCCTTTCCTTACTTGGACGTGATGGTGGATGGGGCCAGTTTGTCCATGTCGAGTGGATAGGTTCCGTATTCACGAATCGCATCCAGCATCGCAATGTACAGTTCGGGGCGAACACCGGAGTGAACAGAGTTGCTGGTGGAACAAGCGTAACCGCCGCCGGGTCCGGCAATGCGAATACAGTTTTTGACCGACTCGACCACTTCTTCTTTTGTGCCTTCTACGAGCAAAAAAGCACAATCTACGTTGCCTTTAATGGCAACTTGGTCGCCGTATTTATCTTTGACTGTGGCTAAATCCATGTTTGCCAGGGGGTCAATGGGGTCAATGCCATCAATGCCAGCATCAACGAAATCATCAAGAACGGCCGTTATATTCCCATCCGTATGTTTCCAGTAATAAAGACCGTTATCATGAATTGCCTGTGTCCAGCGCCGAAAGTGGGGCAAAAACAGCTTCCGCCACATTCTGGGTGAGATCATGGTACGGCGATTGTCGGCAATATCGTCGCCGGACATGACAACTTCTGCGCCCAATTCGGCCGCAATTTCCACCAGCTTAATGCTTTGGTTAATGCTTTTTTCGACCACTCCCTCCACAAGATCGGGCTCCAAACCGCACTTCATGAAAAGCTGTTCATATCCGATCAGGTCGCGGGGATTTGACCAGACATCGCGCAGCTGCACAAAAATGGCACGTTTCCCCTTGAAACGTTTGACCCGCTCTTTCATGGTGTCAAAGCGATGCGAAGCGTAAGGGTCAGGCGGTTCCCATTTCTCCAGATCTGCCATTGTTTTGATGGGCGAAAACTCATCCATTGCCATTGCATACGCTTCATGACCTATCGAGCGCGTCACGCCCCATTCGTCGAGCAAGTAGCCATTATCGAGCGGTTTTTTTATGTAATCGGGACCGCACATAACAGCATCCAAATCAAATTTCTCAATGAAATCTTCGTAGGAGCCGCCGCCAGTCATCGAATTAATCAATCCAGGGTCAATATCCCATTCAAAAGTGGGGATACGGTCGGGTTCTTGCCGCTGAATCGCAGCCAAAACCCGCTCTCGGCTTGTCATGTCGCTGAAAGTCATAATAAATTCCTCTTTTTTTGTTTTATTCGCCGCTGGTTGTGAGCGTCATACCTTGTAATAAATAGCGCCCTAACAGTAAGAAAATCAGAATGGTTGGGATGGAAGCCAATAATGCGCCGGCCAAGACACCGGGAGTGTTTTGCGAGGCATAAATACCACGCAGTCCAGCTAAGCCCGCCATAACAGGTCGCACATCGGCTGACCTTGCCAAGGTAATGCCGAACAGCAATTCGTTCCAAATCCAGGTAAATTGGAACAGGAACAAGGCGGCAATGGGCGCAACCGAGAGAGGCATCATAATTTTGCGATAAATGCCAAAATTAGAGAGGCCATCCATCTTTGCCGCCTCGACAATTTCTGGGGAAATAGTGGTGAAATGATTGCGCAGAACAAATAAGCAGAAGGGAATAGCAATGGCAGTGTAAAAAGTTAACAGACCGATTTGGGTGTCATACAAAGATGTGGCCTGAAACATGTAAAAGAGCGGCAGCAGATACATCTGAAAAGGAAAAATGGTGCCACTGTAGATAAGCAAAAACCACCAAAAGGCGCGTGGGATGCGTAAGCTAGCCAGCGAATAACTGGCTAAAGAGGCCAATATAATGGCAAACGTCGCGCCGAATCCGGCGTAGATGACGCTACGTGTAAAACTTTGGTTTAGTTTCCCTGTTTCCCAAGCAAATTTGATGTTATCTAACAGGACGATGCGCTCAGGAGGATCCCAGGGCCACGAGGAGGCGGCATCTGGGACGCTTTTTAGAGCGGTGTTGAAGGTGATAATCAGGGGCAGCATCCAGATGATTGTCAGGATGATGAGCACAACCAGGAGGGTTGTTTGGGAAACTGTTCTTTTTGCAGGCATAATTTAATTCTCCTGGCGAAAGATCGAACGTAGATAAACGATAGAAAAGATAATGATGACGATGGATAACATATTGGCAATCGCTGCGCCATAGCCCAAATTAAAAAGAACAAAGGATTCTCGGTACATGGTGACGGCTAATGTTTCAGAAGAGCGGTAGGGGCCACCTTGTGTCATGACCCAAATCATGTCAAATACTTTGAAGCTGTTGACGATGGCGATGGTGACAACAACGGTGGTGACGGGTCGCAGCAGCGGAAAGGTGATATGCCAGAAGAGTTGACGGCCGTTTGCCCCATCTAGTTTCGCCGCTTCAATCGGATCATGTGGAATATTTTGCAATCCAACCAGAAAAAGAATCATATACGTGCCTGCACTCAACCAAGTGTAGGCAATAATCATCATGACCGTGTGCCAGGGTGGCGTAATAAGCCAAGAAAGGGCAGCATTCTCCAGCCCGATATTTTCCAGAATGGCGTTGATTACGCCATTAGGTGAGAGCATATACCCCCAAATAACCCCCGCGCTGGTTGCCGAAACAGCATACGGCAAGTAAAAGGCTGACTTAAAAAACCCTTGCAGCGGGATACGATTAATGAGAACGGCAAGCGCCAATCCCAGAGAAACTGGTAAAAGCAGCGTTGCGGCTACCCATATTAGGGTATTTAATCCTGATGTCTTAAAAATAGGTTCAGTAACAATCTGAATATAGTTTTGGATCCCCACAAATATGGGCGAGGTAAGGCCATCCCACTTGGTAAGACTGATGTATAAAGTGTAACCGGCCGGATAGAGCAGAAAGATGCCGACAAACAAGAGCGCAGGCAGCAAATATAAATACGCTTCCATGCGCGACCAAACGCGTTTTGTTCGTGTTTTTGTGGATGTGCGTACCTGTCTAGGTGGATAAGACGCTTCTATTTTCATATGTGGCCTGCCAGTGTAAAAACTTTTGGTGGAGGCAAATTCTCACCTCCACCAAGAAAACTACGACAAAATATGATTAACGTTCGGCCCAAACCGTGTCAGCTTTTGCCTGGATGGCTTCCAGAACACTCGTCATGGTTGCGGCATCTGGGGTGAGGATAAAGCGGGAGAGTTCGTCAACGGCCGTTTCCACAATATCAGGTGGCGTTGCTTCCCAATACCGTTGTACAGCATTGGCACCATTATCCACCGTCCATTGTACAACCTCTTTGCCGACCGGATTGTCATTAGCCGATTGTGCATTAGGCGGTGTGAAGCCCATTAGCGCACCCCATTCTTCCTGAGCGCCCGCGCTCATCCACCACTCAGCCACAGCCATAGCATCATCTTTCCTTGTGCCATTAGCAGAAACGATCAGTGGTGACGTTTCAAAGAAAATTGACGGCGACACA
>QQUD01000486.1 GCA_008501785.1 Chloroflexota bacterium | reverse complement strand
AAAGCACCGTATCTTGTTGGTTGATGATGAGACCGATATTCTGGCAGAACTTGCTCCATTTTTGGAACGCGAGGGGTATGTGGTGGAAACGGCCGTTAACGGCCGTATTGCCTTGCAAAAGTGTGCCTCCCGTCAATATGACTTGATGGTGTTGGATGTGGATATGCCGGAGGTAAACGGCCGTGAAGTCCTACGTACTCTGCGTGAACAAAACAATTGGATACCTATCATCTTGCTCACTAAGCTGACCTCCCCCGCAGATCGGAAGCGGGGGTATGTAGATGGCGCTAATGACTTTATTGACAAAGATTTTGATCCTGATGAGCTAGCCATTCGCATCCACACACAGTTAAAGATTAAGCAACAGTACCAATCATCCACACAACATCGCTTAAGCAGCCAATCCATAATGTTAGATCGCATTACGAGAAAAGTACACATTGATGGACAAGAAGTGAGGTTAAGAGAAAGAGCCTATACAATCCTGACAAAATTAATGGAAAACGCACCAGACTTTGTGGATCACAAGGAACTGGAAAAAGCAATTGACTTTGACGGCGCTATAAAAACTAACGCCGTACGCCAGCGCATTTCCGAACTACGTAACGCATTAGGAACAAAGAGCGACCTGATTGAAAACATGGTTGGAGTAGGGTATCGCTTTAATGAAGAGGTGCAGGCTGAATGAAAAATAAACCGATTATTGTGGGTGGGGTTGGATTGGTGGTAACGGCCGTTTTGGCATTACTAGCCGACTCATTTGTTAAGAATATTTCGCCGACGATTGTTTTCTTGATCGTTGGTGATTTGCTGACCGCTTTACTTGTATTCTGGCTGTGGCATCAGGAGCAACTACAAAATGCGCGAGAACAACAGAAACAACGGCAAGGCGTGTTTATTAATCGACTGCATCACCAAATGAAAAATCCCTTACAAGTATTGAAGTTAGGACTCAACAATTTACATCACCGATTGCCCCAAGAAGAAGAAACAGTGAGGCGACTACAAGAACATACAGCGCGGTTGAGTCAGTTGGCAAGTGTCCTACATCAGCTACATGGATTAGATGAACAGTCGTTAGCAGGAGAGACAGTTCAACTTGCAGCACTGTTAGAAGATGAAGTGAACCTATTGCGACAACGCACTGGTCGTGAAATTGTCCTGCGCTTACAGATCACACCCTGGGAACTATCCCCTGTACTGGGAGACCGCGACTTGTTACGCCAGGCGTTTACAAACATTCTGGAAAATGGCATCAAATATTCCAACGATAAAACGCCCATAGAAGTTCGTGCCAACGACGACGGCAAGCTAGCTCGTATTGAAATCGGGGATTCCGGTGTTGGAATTTTGCCAGGAGAGCTTCCCCAAATTGGTCAGCAGCTTTTTCGCGGTTCTAATACACAAGGGGTGTCGGGTAGTGGCCTGGGACTAGCAATGGTGAATCGCATTATCGCGCTGCACGGGGGTGAGGTGGACGTGAGCAGCCGGGTGAATGAGGGAACCTTAGTGCGGGTACAGTTGCCAGTGGCGCGAGCATAACAAATCTGTTATATGAACGTGCCAGTTTTGTTAAACTATCTCACAGGAAGTAACGGCCTGCGTGGTACGCTGAGTACCAGTTGTCATTCAGTTAAAACACACAAAAAAGGAGAAACTTATGCGCAGGTTATTGTTTGTTGGAATAGTCTTGTTTATTGCAATTTTATTCATCACATCGTCTAGAAAAAGTGAGGTGATTCAAGAACCTATCGTTGTGACGGTTGTAGTTATGTCTTCTCCTGTGCCGGTCAGTGACTCAATGAAGACGACAGTGGCACAGGCATTAATAACGGCAACAGAAACGGCCGTTCCTCCATCCCACACACCTACATCAACGCCCACCCCAACTCTAACTACCCAAATCCTTGTTGACGATCACTTCGATGAGGAATTCATTTATGCAGGTTCCGGAGAAGATGGTATTGCTGACCCCGAAATAAAACAAATAGATAGCGTATTAGAGGTTCAGTTCTCAGACAAAGGAACTGCACATGTTAGTCGAGTCGATAATCCGCCAGTTTTCTGGGAACCGGGTATGTTCTTCTTTTCAGAATCAGAAATAAGTTTGAGCAGCGAAAGTCAAAGCGAAAATGGGGCAGACGGAAAGTTTATCATGAATATCTGGTTGCCTTTCGAAAATGATAATTTTGGTATATATATTGACTGTTTTCTTACAAGGGGAGAGTCGGTAAAGGTCGAGTGCATAAAAGCACTTTGGGATATTTCTTCAGGAAAAAATGTAGATGAAGAAGTTATATCTTTCTTCACCCAAACAGCTGCTTATGATACCTGGTACAAATTCCGCACCGAATTAGATGGAGGCGGAAAAATGACTGTCTTTCTCGATAGGGTGCAGATTGGCTCCTATCAAATGACAGATGCTGAAATCAGTGAGGTCACGAAGATTTACTCCTCATATAAGATTTCAAGTTCAGAACCCGACACAATTATGGGTTATGTAGATAATGTGCGGGTTGGTTATATGGATCCCATAGCAGCCGTTCTGCAAAAGTTAGGCTTCGATCCTGAAAGTGGGCAGATGGTTATTGAGCCAAATCAAGAACCTATTACCATCGTGTTCACTCACCAAAATAACGGGGATGCTGCAGGGGACTTTGGTTTTCCAAATATCTTGCCTGACGTTTTCGTGGCACATATCCCTATCGAATGGGGGGGAGATGACGATCAATGTCAGGTATATTATCGCATTAATGAAGGGGATAAGAATTATCATGTAAGCATTACGCGATCATCTCAAATATATGTCGGGAAGGTAGACGATAAATGGAATGAACTTTGGCGCTTAGAAACTAACGAACTTGATCCGAACAACAGTAACAAACTTATTATTGTGGCACATGGTAACGAGTATGAAGTATATGTCAATGGATTTCAAAACCCAATAAAAACATTTACTGATGATGCATATTCAA
The DNA here is from genome assembly GCA_008501785.1 of Chloroflexota bacterium. Next base: position 5,797 of record QQUD01000486.1, on the reverse strand, counting down.
ATGGCAAGATGAGTTTAGTAGGATGGAATCCTGTTACGGGTAACATTGGGGATTCAAGCTGTACTTTCAAGGATGTGTGGGTGTGGGCGCCGGATAGTTGATAGCCTGGGTGGGTTAATAGGGAGATAGAAACGGCCGTTTGGGGGAAACGGCCGTTTCCATCAACCTTTTCTTCTAAATATCTGATGAGGTCTCACCCCCAGGCCCTTTTTTGATTCGCCAGTGAACGTTCAGATTGGTACAATGTCCATAACAAAGTATTGAAAGGTATACCATGAGCGAATTTGAACCAACTGAACAGATAGAAACGGCCGTTGAACCATTGGTAGAGTTACCAAACGAAGTGGAAGAGGTGGAAACGGCCGTTTCCCCCCCCATCGTTGCTATGCCAGATGAACCCGAAGCAGAATCAGCCCCCATCGGCCAGCACATCATGCTGTTTTGGATTGCTGGACTGGTAATCTTGCTAGATCAACTCACCAAAATGTTTGTCGAATCCAGACTGCCCCTGTACGACATGTGGGCACCCATTCCATCCATTCAGGAATTATTCCGCATTACCCACGTTCCCAACACAGGCATGGCCTTTGGCTTATTTCCATCTGGCAGTTCCTTCTTTCTGATCGTGGCTGTAGTCGTTGCCCTCGCCATCATTTATTACAACTTCACCTTACCCAAAGGACAGTTTGCTTTGCGGTTAGCCCTGGGATTGCAGCTTGGGGGTGCGTTAGGTAACTTTGTAGATCGCCTACGCATCGGGCACGTCACCGACTTTTTAGACTTTGGCCCCTGGCCCGTTTTCAACGTCGCCGATATGGCCATTGTCAGCGGGGCCATCGTGCTGGGCTGGCTCGTCTTGCAAGAAACCCGCGAAGAATACGCACAAAAAAAGCGCGAAGCCGCCGCAAATGCGACTGAGCTATCAGGAACATCCGATGAGTTCTCAACCCCTTAAAATCATCCTAGACCAACCGGGAGAACGACTCGATCGAGCACTGGTGAAAACACTGCCAGACATTTCGCGCACCCAAGTGCAGCGATTGATCAAAGAGGGCCATATCACCATCAAGGGCACACCCGTGAAAGCCAACTTGCGCCTGGAAGGGGGCGAAGAAGCGGTTGTTATCTTGCCCGAAGTTGTAGAAACGGAGTTGATTCCAGAAGACATTCCCCTCGATATTCGTTATGAAGACGATGAATTACTGTTGATCAACAAACCGGCTGGCATGGTGGTGCATCCTGGTGCAGGGCATGAATCAGGCACATTGGTGAATGCCGTTTTGGCATATTGCCCCGATGTGCTCAATGTGGGAGGCGAAAAACGCCCCGGCATTGTGCATCGGCTCGATAAAGATACGTCGGGGCTGATTTTGGTGGCTAAAACAGATCGTGCTTTGCAATATTTGCAAGACCAATTCAAAGATCGCACCATCAAAAAGCGATATGTGGCGCTGGTCGAAGGCCAATTGCAGCCACCGACTGCGTTAATCGATGCGCCCATTGGCCGCGATACCCGTCAGCGTAAAAAAATGGCGGTGATTACCTCTCGGCATGGCACAGCCCAGGCACGCCCTGCGCAAACAATGTTCAACACAATCACCGCTTACGACGACTATACGCTGGTTGAATGTATGCCGCAGACCGGGCGCACACACCAAATTCGGGTACACATGGCGTTTGTAGGGCATCCGCTGGTGGGGGATAAGGTATACGGCCGTCGCAAACAACAAATTCACATCAAACGGCATTTTTTACATGCAGCTGGGTTGGTTTTTAAACGGCCGTTAGATCACCAAACCCTCACCTTCGAATCAGAACTCCCATCTGATCTTGCAAAAGTGCTTGATGAACTAGCAAGCCTATAACATTGACCCCACAATTTCCCCCAACCTTTCAACCGCTCGCTCAATTGGAAAAGACCAGATCGCCGCATTGAGACGAATAAAATTCGAGAATTGGTCAGAGGGTGAAAACAAATAACCAGGGGAGATCGTTATATTGTTTTGCAGCGCAAGCTTGTAAAGCTCAAGAGAGTCAATTTTTTTAGGTAGCTGTACCCACAAAACAAATCCACCAGCAGGTCGTGTCACTCGGGTTTCTTGCGGGAAATAATTCGTAACAGCCTGTGCCAACAAACTCACATTTCTGGCATATTCTCGGCGCATCTGACGCAAATGATGATCATACCCCCCACTAATTAAAAACTCAGCGACCGCCATTTGTGACAACGTGCCCGTTGCCGCGTTTTTAGCAAATTTAAGCCATTCTACATCTGCTTTAAATCGTCCTGGTGCCACCCATCCAACCCGTAAAGAAGGGCTAATATCTTTGGAAAAGGATGAACAGAGCATCACGAATCCTTTTTTGTCGAATGATTTGGCGGTTAACGGCCGTTTACTCCCAAAATAAATTTCACCTAACACATCATTTTCAATCAAAGGAATTTCATAAGTGGTCAGCAACGCCACCAATTCTTTTTTCTTATCATCTGGTATGCAGCTTGAAAGTGGGTTGTTGAAATTCGTGACTAACAAAACAGCTCTTACGGGATTCTGCTCAATCGCAAATTTTAGAGCTTCGATGTTGATTCCCTCACGTTGATGCGTTGGCATTTCCAGCGCCCGTAAATTATTTGCCTCCAACGTTTGCAAACTGCCATAGTACATCGGAGATTCAATCGCCACAATATCACCCGGTTTACAAACCGCACGTAAACACAAATCAATCGCTTCAATTGCCCCAGAAGTAATCACAATTTCTTGCGGAGAAAATTGACAGCCATGACGAACCGCCCGCTTCGCAATTTGTACGCGCAGCTCTTCCACCCCAGGTGGCATCTCGTATTGATGAGCTTCCCCACTAGATTGACGTGCCAAACGTGAGATAATGCGATTCAAACGACTGATTGGAAGCAGATCGAGGTTTGGCAGGGCTGCCCCGAGTTGAATCAAATCTGGGTTCAAAGTATCCTTCAACACCATCATCATCAATTCTTGCAAGCTCACAAGGGTAGGGTCCAAACTCGGCGAAGACGTTTCCGGCTCGGGCAGTTGGTCAAAAACAGCCACCCGCACATAATATCCAGATTGCGGACGGGCTTCGATCAACCCCTTATTTTCAAGAACAAGGTAAGCTTGCAACACAGTACTGATACTAACGCCTTGCTGTTTACTCATCTGCCTCACCGATGGAATACGCTCACCAGGCCGATAAGTTCCCTCTAGGATTAGTTCTGTAATATTGTTAGCTATCTTTTCGTATAGAAAATCATTTTCAGCATCCGATTTGTACATGGTTGTGTCTTGAAATAGAAAAAACAATACAGTTACAATAAACCTAACCAGTACAGTTCAGTATAACTTAAACTGTTCTGGTTACAATTTGCATAATTTGTATCTGTACAGATTGCATCAGCTCCTAGATAATATGAAAGTGGAGAATTAGCTACATTCAGTCCAAAGATTCAAACACAAAACGAACATTCAGCTTTGATGCTGATTTCTGCGCTGTCTAATTCACGCTTTCAATGTGACCGAAATATTAGAGGAGGAAATGATGATGGTAGAAAATTCCGCTTATGATGTGATCATGGTTGGGGGCGGAGTGATGGGTTGTGCCACAGCCTATTATTTATTAAAGAAAGATCCAAATATAAAAGTAGCAATCATCGAAAAAGACCCTACCTACGAATTCTGTTCAACCGTCTTATCAGATGCCAATATTCGTTTACAGTTTAATGTCAAAGAAAATATTCAAATTTCCCAATACGGTCTTGAAGTATTAGAGACATTTGCCGATGAAATGGCCGTTGGCGATGACAAACCAGATGTTGCCTTTCGACAGCAAGGCAACTTGTTTTTAACAGATGAAGCCGGAAAAGAAGCCACTTTAAAAGGTTTGGAAACACAACAAAACCTAGATTGCCCTGTGGAATGGTTAGACCCAGCGGATATAAAAGAACGATTTCCATTGATTAGAGTAGACCAACTGGCAGGTGGCACCTTTGGTTCCCGAGACGGCACGATGGATGCGCACGCGGTCTTGATGGCCTACCGAAAGAAGGCGATTGAACTGGGGGCAAAATGTATTGCTGCCGAAGTGCTTAGTGTTCTGACTGAACAGGGGCAAGTTCGTGGTGTTCGCCTGACTTCTGGAGAACATTTGTTAGCTAAATTCGTGGTCAATAGCGCAGGAGCCTGGGCACAGAAGCTTGCTAGAACCGTGGGGATAGAATTACCTGTCGATCCAATCAAGCGCCAAGTCTTTATCTTTCAAACGATGGTTGAGACTAATGTAACTTACCCCTTAACAGTCTTTCCTTCTGGCCTTTATTTGATTCAGGAACATGCTAATATGTTTATGGCTGGAAAAATTCTGCCAGATGACCCGATTGGTTTTGAGTTTAGTTGGCATAAAGACATATTTATTGAACATTTGTGGCCTGAGTTGTTTGAGTACATCCCGGCATTTGATCAACTCAAGATCACGAACGGCTGGGGGGGGCTGTATGCCGTAAACACATTTGATGGCAACGCGATTTTGGGTGAATGGCCGCAGTTGAAGGGGTTTATGTTGGCAAATGGATTTTCGGGACATGGTTTTCAGCAGTGCCATGCTGTCGGCCGTTACCTTGCCGAACTCATCCTGGGTCATACATTATCGCTGGACCTCTCAATATTTTCCCCCCAGCGTATTTTGGATAATAAACCGGTATTTGAATTCGAACACAAATTAGTTTAGTTTAGGAATTTAATTATGAATAAATTTTCACCAGAACAAGGGTTTGGCACCATTGTTAACCATGCTCACGAAGGAAACAACCCACACCACGCACACATTTCTCCCATTTTTATGACCTCTACATTTGCCTTTCCCGACGTGCAGACCGGGGCAGATATTATGAGCGGGAAGCAAGATGGCTATGCATACACCCGAACTGACAATCCCAATGCACGTCAGCTAGGGTCTAAAATTGCCATCTTAGAAGGATTGGATTTGTTGAGGCAAAATCCAGATAAATCGCCTGATGAAGTCGTGAGGGGGCGTGCATTTGCTTCTGGCATGGCGGCCATCACTGCGGCAATTTTAGGGCGTGTTCAGGCTGGTGAGACAATCATTAGCCAAAAACCTTTGTACAGCAATGCGTTTCGATTCCTCAATGAATTGGCACCAAGATTTGGTATCAATGTTGTTTGGGTTGACACGATCGAAGTGGAGAGTTGGCAGGCCGCATTTACAGCCAATCCAAATGCCGTTTTAGCTTACACCGAATCCCCCACAAATCCCACAATTGATGTAGTTGACCTGCAAGCTGTAGTGGAAATTGCCCATAAGCACAATGCTTGGGCAATGGTTGACAATACGTTTTCTACACCTTACAGTTTGCGCCCCTTGTCTATGGGTTTTGACGCAGTCGTTCACTCGACAACCAAATATCTTTCTGGGCATGGCTTGTTCATTGGCGGTGCGGTAATCTCAAGACATCTAGACTACTTTGAGCCGCGTGAAAATCAATTGTTTTTAACAGCAAAGGTGTTAGGTGGAACGCCAAGCCCCTTTGATGCCTGGTTAGGCAATATCGGATTGAAAACGTTTGAAGTGCGTATGCAGCGTCATTTTGAAAACGCAATGCAGATTGCTCGCTGGCTTGACCAACATCCAAAGATTGAAAAGGTAAATTATCCAGGTCTGGAATCACATCCAGGGCATGAATTGGCCAAAAGCAAGATGCAAAATGGATTTGGCGGGATGATTTCGTTTGAACTCGAAGGCGGGTACGATTCAGGCGTTACGCTCA
>QQUD01000066.1 GCA_008501785.1 Chloroflexota bacterium | reverse complement strand
CTGTATCGATAGATGACAATCGCCTTGTCTTTATCCACTCAGTCGGCCGTTGTGGCTCTACGCTGGCCAGCCAGATATTTGCTCAGATTCCAAGTGTTGTTAACATTTCAGAACCTTACGTGTTGTCGCATTTAGTTGTTGCTCGTAATACGAAAATGGCCCCTGATGATGTGCTTGTTGCTTTGTTAGAGGCAGCTATTTGCCTGTTGTGTAAAACGGCAGCGGAGATTGCCTGGGTGATTAAAGGGCAAAGTTTTGTCATTGAATTAGGTGATTGGTTGCACACTATCTATCCGCAGACTAAGAATCTCTTTTTGTATCGCCATGCTGAAACCTGGTTGCGATCTGGTTTGAGAGCCTATAGTCGTGGAGGTAAAGAGCCAGATGACACAAACAGGACTAGGGAAAAGCAGAGACGTACACTCTTGGGATCCTTGGTGCCTGCAATTGCTCAGTATGACCCCAAAAAGCCTCTTTCCCATGCGGGTATGTTGTCTTTGATGTGGCTAACGACTATGGAGCGATATGTGCAATATTGTGATATGGGTATTGAAATGTTGGCGATTCGATATGTCAGTTGGCTATCGACTCCTCGCGAGACAGCTGAGGTAATGCTCGATTACTGCCAGTGCAGACCTGTTGATATGACAGCCATCTATGAGGCCTTAGATAGAGATTCGCAAGCAGGCACCCGTTTGTCCAGGGATGCTATTGGACAAGAAAAGCGCGTCATTTTCGAGCACGAGTTGGCGGAGTTAAACTGGCATTTACAAAATCATGCCTTTATCCATGAATCGGATTTCGAAGTGCTAAATACTTTAAAAATATGAACAGAACTAGCGACAATGGGTCCGTTGGGTCACGAAATATCCTTAGTACCTTCTGATAAAGATGTTGCGCTGCCCGAAAAGCTCCTGCGAATCGTTCGACATGAGCGTCGCGAATAATGTCCGTGCCTCACTCGTATGATGATCTTCAAACCAAAGCTCTTGTAATAAGAAAGCTAATCTGAGTCCCCACTCTACCTCTCCATGTTGAATTAACCAGGTAAACAGTTATCGAATATTTGGCATGGTCAAAATTGTAAAGTTAATTTGCCACATTCTGAACCATGCCGAATATTTCAAATGCATCTGCTTGTGGCTGATACCCTAAAACCTTTCTTGTTTCGGTAAGATCAAGACGCTTGTAGCGATTGTTTGATATGGTATGGGCTACAAAAAAGTTTATGTTTGGCGTTTCCAAGCATTTCAGTAACAATTCATTGAAATCATCAGGGTCCAAAAATGCATCCACTTCATCTAAAGAAAAATGTTCATACTCTTCAGGAAAAATATAGGCTCCAATGCGTAATACGATACTTGGTAGACCTTCAGAATTTGCAAAATGGGCTGCTAATGCCTCGCCAAAACATTTGGTAACCCCGTACTCGTTCTTGGGATTGATTGGCATGTGACTCTTCACCTGAATATCAGGCGCATATCCCGATACAACATGAGCACTGCTTGCATAAATGAAACGTTTACAACCGGCATCTTTTGCTGCCCGAAACATATTGTGTGTGGCAATGATATTGTTACCCAATAGCGAATCTTCGAAGTTTGCATCTGGGTCTGCATCAGCGGCAAGGTGAATGACCGTATTCATGCCTGCACAAGCCTGGCGACATGCAGCCAAGTCTTGCAGGTCTAACACCATACTTTCCCTGGGCCGCACCCCATGTTTCGTACTATCCCATGCTATCCTGTCCACAACTCGTATCGCGTATTTGCTTGAGGCAAATTTCACGAAATAAGAGCCGATTTTTCCGCAGCCACCGGTTATTATTATTTTTTGTTTCATAATTCACACCGCCTATAATGCATCAGTTAAAGCTTTTTGCTTTTGCCATAATTTTGTTTCGAAAAATGGGACGGTCAATCCCAAAGCTATTAAATTAAGAACGCCAACAATGATGAAAGGCAAGCGAATATTAATCTCCAACAAGGCCCCACCTAATAATGTGCCTAACATCATGGCAAATGTCCATAACAAGTGCAGCATTCCGAACACGCGCCCGTGAATGTCAGGCTCTGCCGCTACTGTAACCATCCCAGGCAGGAGCGTAGATAATGCCCATGCTGCACTCACACCAAAAGCCCCAAAAATATATAAACCCCAAACCGATTGCGCCGTGATAATCGTGCCACCGATGGCGAGCAGGATGACTATGAAGGAAATAACTGTGGGGTATCGCACACCCCACCGGTCAGACATTCTTCCGGCAACAAGTTGTGTTAAGGATGCGATGATGGCGCTTCCTGCTGCATACCAGGCAACGGCCGTATTGCTCCCCCCTTGCTGCTTAATTAGCAATGGCAGTAACACCATCAAGCCATAGTAGCAGGTTGGTAGAAATCGAAGCAGACCGAGGAGGGCGATACGGCCGTTTAACAAAGATTTATAACTTCCCACGCTGGTTCCGGGTTCAGCCTCATCCGTTTTTTGATGAATGGATGGCAAAATTGCGGCAAAAAGTGTGGTGAATAACCCCAATCCCACCAAAGCAAACCCCAATATAGTGAAGTCACCGCGATCTAGAATAACGGCCGCAATCGGATTGCCTATGGCTCCCCCAATCGTATACCCCCAATTGTAAAGTGCAGAAAACAGACCTAATGTATGCGCACTTGCTGCGAGTGTCAGATAACCTTGACTGCTTAAAGTGGCAAACCCAAGGCCTGCGCCACTGACACCCCATAACGCAACAACAATCCAGGGAACTCGGAAAACAAAGGCAAAGCCGCTCAATGCTGTTGCCACAATTCCGAGGGTTAATACCCTTTTATGCCCCCATCGGTCACTCAAACCACCCCCAACCAGTGAAGCAAACATACCCACAACCTGACCAAAAGCGATAACCTGAGCAACTTGGCGCACAGGTAAGTCCATTGTTTCATTGAGGTAAATAGGGATGAAATTATTTGATGGCATTAAAACAATGCCATTCAAAAGCTGAACAATCAGCAGCCCGTATAATGGCCAACGACTGTTACTCGATAATTGGTTTACCATTTATTACAACTCGGCTAATTCAGCCATTTTTTGATATTTGGGTTCTTGTTGAATTTCAGTAATTCTTTCGCGCAGGATTCGAAGTTGATCTTCAGAAAGTGGTTTTAAATGCCCTTGATAAATCTTGTGACCTTTTGGGTATAAAAAAATATGCTGCCCTCTAATCTGATGAGTTTGTTCTTTCGCTCGTCCCATAAAATGCAAATGCATCTTTGCACCGCCAGGATCATCGATCCCCCAATTACCCAGGTCCTCATAATTCATCCTTTCAACGCCAAGTACCTCATACATTGCCTTTCCGACAATCATACTGATTCTCATAAAGTCAATTGCTTCCTGGTAGGTTAAATCAGATCGATCCGTAACTTTTACTTTTTTGATTAGAATCAGATGTCCACCATCGTCCTTACAGTTCAGCGGGAACTCAGGACTAATCACTTTGAAATATTTGTCCTCATACACACATGATTTATCCATAGTCAGATACTTTCTCCTCTAGATTTGCTTGTGTGCGGCTTTGTCGTTCACAAGCTCATTTTGTTCAATTAAGGACGAGCAAAACCGTTTTTTCTATACGAGACCCACCTCAACTAATCAAATTATCGATCAGCATATCACTTACCTGATGCACTATCCACCCGCCCCACAAGCTGCGTGTTTTTAACACAACCCATGCAAATATCCAGCTTATTAGCGCAATAAATATACCCAATGGATTAATGCCATGCAGGATTCCAAAAAACACCCCTGTCCATATCATGGCAGTTCGTGGCCCAAGATATTTCCGGACAACTTGTAATAACATGCCACGGAAAAGAATTTCTTCCCAAAGATTGGAAAACAGATTTACAGCTGACTTTGCCCAATCAAACATAGGAGAAAATTCTACCGCGCCTGAAAGCAGACCTAATCCGATAGTAAGACCAGCAATGATGATAGCTGCAGGTATGCCATAAAGCCAAGCTTGGCGTCTAAATGCAATGATTCCACCCCATTGTTCAGAAATTGGAAGTCGAAATACCCACAGACCAACGAAAAGCGAAAGGACCGCTGGAAAGAATAAACCAAAAACTCCGCCTCCAGGTCCTGCAATGACCCAGTATTGAAAAGTAGGGTTTAAGGGCAGGTTTTGAAGCCAATATGTCCATGGTGTAGATACAATCCTAACTGTATAAACTGCTAACGTTGCACCCAAAGCAAAAATTAATCCTCGCCGTTTCTGGGGTAGCAAAATGCTTGCTACGAAACCAATCACTGCTGTAATTGCCCATAGTTGCCACAGGGAAGGAGTTCTTAGAGAGCCAAACCCACGGATGTCTATTGCGATGCCCAGCAAGAATGCAAGGCCCGAAACCCAGGCAATATCCCATGTTGATGGATTGTATTCTGTTACCGTTTTGCCGATTCGTTCTCGATTTTCCATTATGATAAATTCCTTCTTTAATTGCTGATAGGTGTGGATTTTGTGCTAACGTTTTTTCTGGAAGCTATGAACCAAATTGCTCAAGTAATAACTATTTCGCCGCTTCTGGAGAAGTTGTAATCTTTTGAAACATCGGAAATCCTCAGAAGTAATTGTTTGCAAACGGCCGTTTTGACATATGGCAAGCTGAGTAAGTGCTTTGGATGCCAATAGAATTCTCCCTTCCAATCGAGGCAACAATTTCATCGCTCTCCCCATACCTCCAGAAAAGCAATGACTACTTCGGCGGAATTATCTGAAGCAAGTTGAAAAAAGACATTAATCTCATTTACGCCAGAGCCGCCACCTGCAAGGTCAGACAACGAACGAAAAGCAATAAATGGTACATCGTTCACATAGGCTACATGAGCAACAGAAGCAGATTCCATGTCGAGCGCATTGGCCTGGAAAGTATCCCATACCCAGTCACGATAGTGGGCATTGTCTACAAAAGTTGGCCCGCTGACCCCATTCCCACCGATAATAACTGTTGGTTTTGTTTCCAAGCATTTGCCCAGCCAAGCACATTCATTTAACTGGACTTTCTCCACAACTTGTTGAGCCACTGTTAACATTTCAGGATCAACCTGAAACCAAAAATGCTCTTTTTCTGAGTCTGGATTGTCACCTTTGCGAGTCACCGATACTTTTTGCGGAAACATCATGCCGTAATTGGAAAATTCATCAGAATGCCGTCCCAGGTCCCATCCATCGTTCGTTTCCCTGGCAAAAAACTGTTCCTGATATTGGCCCCATTGGTCTGGTATGATTACGTCACCAATGTTTAGGTCAGGGTTTACACCACCTGCGATGCCAGAAATAACGATGCCGTTCACATCAAAATGATCAAGCACCGTCTGGGTCGTCATTGCCGCATTGACCATGCTGACACCACTCATGAATAAAACAACATCATTGCCTGCTAACTGCCCGGTATGAAAACTGCGCCCGTTGATAATGGTTGTGTGATCGATCTCTGTCTGCCTCAGCAATTCCTTTAATTCAGGCTCAAAGGCAGAGATGATCGCCAACCGTGGCGTACTACGTGGTGTACTACGTGGTGTACTATCAGGGACGACTGTGTGAATTTCCGAAGATGAAACGCATCCAAAAAGGAGAATAGTTAACCCAATTAACAATCCAATAATTTTTTTTCGAAACATTATTTTATTCCCATTTCCATAATGACGATTAGTTATCCCAGAAATTCTCGCTTCAGAATCGAATACATCACTAGATCATAGGATTTCCCTTGATAATGCTCACATTCCCGCAATGTACCTTCTTTCTGAAAGCCATTCTTTTCGAGTACGCGTGCCGAAGCGATGTTTTCTAAACGAGTGGTAGCTTCGATCCGTTTAGTTCCAATTTTAGTGAATAGGAAACAGTTGACTGCTCCATTAGTGTTACTCAAAATCTTAAAGATGTCAGCTTTAAATTCAGGTTTGAACTCTCTCAATGACAGTCTTTTAGTTTCTAGATTCGGAAAATTGGTAAACAGCTTTTCTGTACCCATTATTTATTCACCTTTTAATCTCTCAGCGATTAGCATTTTCTGCACACTAACACTTTTATCCACAAAAAGTCTATTTGGCCAAGTAAAATTGTATATTTTTTTTGCTTGATGACAATTTTATGTAAAATTTGCCTATTTGTTTTCGGCTATCAAATAGATATTTCTACCGAACTACTGAAGTGCTAAGATGCTAAAGACCTGCTTATCTCCCTCTTAGCTCCCGATAATGACTTTTTTACAGATGTGTCGTAGGCTTTTTGGATGATACCGTTATAATAGTAGCCGAAATATGCTATCTAAATTTCCCTGGAAACTCAAAGTTTCCGGGGGAATAAAACGAAGCTAAAACTTTTGGAGGCAATGTTGGAGAAAATACAGCGGGTTACAGGGATGCAGGATGTTTTGCCGGAGGATCGCCGGTATTGGGATTTGGTGATTGAAAAGGCGACCCATCTGGCACATCGATATGGGTTTGAACGCATTGACCTGCCCGTTATCGAATACACGCAGCTTTTTGCGCGGGGCATGGGCACGGCGTCTGATGTGTTTGTGCAAAAAGAGATGTATACCATTGAAGAACCAGATGGCAGCAGCATTACGCTGCGTCCCGAATTTACGGCCGGATTTGTGCGGGCGTTTATTCAGAATGGGATGGCCAGTCTGCCGCAGCCGGTGAAACTGTTTTCGGTTGGTTCCATTTTTCGGCGGGAACGGCCGCAAGCGGGACGCTACCGTCAACACAGCCAGTTTGACGTAGAGATTTTGGGTGAAGAAGACCCGGCCGCAGACCTGGAAGTGATGATGGTGGCTATGAATTTGTATCGTGAACTGGGCTATAAAGGACTTTCCTTTCAATTAAATAGCACGGGTTGTCCAGAATGCAAGCCGGTTTATGTGGAAAAGTTGAAGGCGTATTTGGCCGATCACATGGACAAGCTGGCTCCCATTGATCAGGAACGGATGCAAAAGAACCCCCTACGTGTGCTGGATAGCAAGGAAGCTGGCATGGATGACCTGCTGGCAAATGCGCCACACATTGCCGATAACTTGTGCGAAGATTGTGAAACACATTTTGCTGATTTGCGCCGCTTGTTGGACAAGCTTGAAGAGCCATATGCGATTAATTTCAGACTGGTGCGTGGTATTGATTATTACACCAAGACTGTGTTTGAAGTGTGGGCCGAAGGGATTGGTGCACAGGCGGCCGTTTGTGGTGGTGGCCGGTATGATGGGTTAGCGGAAGCAGTCGGCGGTTCATCAACCCCTGGTGTTGGTTTTGGCAGCGGCATTGAGCGCATTATTTTGGGGTTGAAGGAGCAGGGCATTGAGCCGCCTGCATCGAAATTGCCAACTGTGATGGTGGCGCATTTTGGCGGGGCGACGAAGGAAACGGCCGTTTCCCTCACCTACCAACTACGCGCAGCAGGCATTGGCACGCGATTGGCATTTGCCCGCAACCGGCGCAGCATGAAAAGTCAGATGCGCGAAGCCAATAAACACAATATTCAACATGTATTGATTTTGGGTGAATCTGAAGTGGCTGAACAGATGGCAACGGTACGGCCGTTATCCGGTGGGGATCAAACCCAAGTGCCTTTTGCTGATCTCGTGACATGGTTACAACAAAATTAATGATATGAACCATATTGGTATTTTGCACCATCCCCGAATTCCAGAATCTAAGCCACTGGCCGAAGAGATTGGGCGGTGGCTGACCGAACAGGGTGTGAGCACCTGGGTCGGTTCTACCTGGGATGAATCGGGTATCAACGGCCAGTTGGACCGGCTTTCGATGCTGGTTGTGCTGGGCGGTGATGGCTCTTTGTTACGGGCCGCTCGCCTCTCTGTCTCGCGTAAAATCCCGATATTTGGGGTGAACATGGGGCGGGTTGGCTTTCTGAGCGAGGCGCAGCTTGACGATTGGCAAGAGCGGCTGGCACATGTGCTCAACGGCGATTTTTGGGTTGAAAATCGACTAATGCTTTATGCAACACTGCGGCGTAATGGTCATATTGTAGAAACGTTTAATGCGCTTAACGATATTGTGGTGGGGCGGGGGCAGCAGGCACGCGTTGTGCGGTTTACACTGCGGGTCGATGATGATGCCGTTACCAATTACACGGCAGATGCGCTTATTGTGGCGACGCCGACTGGTTCGACTGCCTATTCGATGGCCGCTGGAGGGCCGCTGCTACCGCCGCAGCTGCATAACTTTGTGGTGCTGCCGGTGGCGGCACACCTTAGCTTTGATAGAGCGTTGGTGCTGCATGAAACGGCCGTTATCGAGATCAATGTTAAAATGGACCACGAGGCGTACATTACGCCAGATGGTCAACACGGTATTTCGTTACAGGATGGGGATACTGTGATTATTCAGAAAAACAACAATTTAATACCATTTGCCCGGGTTGATACGCCTGGTTATTTTTATCGGCGACTGATGGGCCGCCTGGGCTATGTGAGATAGTGTCATGACAACAGAAATAAGTGGACCGCGTCTGCGTTCGCTGCTGCGGCAGGCAGATAGGGTCGCCGAAAATGGAAAGCGGGCGGCTGCTGTCCAACTGTATAAAGAAATTTTGGAAGAAGCGCCAGAAACAGAAGCGGCGTGGATTGGTCTGGCGAATGTAGAACCTAACCAGACAGAAAAAGAAAGAGCGCTGCAACGGGCGTTGGCCATCAAGCCTGATAGCGTCGCCGCTAAAAAAGGGCTTGCTAAGTTGTGGGGTGAGGCATTGCCTGAGGTA
>QQUD01000091.1 GCA_008501785.1 Chloroflexota bacterium | reverse complement strand
AAGTGGAAATCAAAAGTCACACATTATTCATCTTTTACTTTCACAAATACCTTTGTTTTGCGAGAAAAACTTATGGATGAAGTCCCGAACTTTAAACCACATCAAATTTATAATCTTGGAGAGAGTTTTTCAGACCTTGAAAATTGGCTTGAGACCAAAGAATTTCAATCGATGAGTGTGCTTGAAAAGTTACGAGCGTTTGAATCCAAGCTGAAGACTTTGGTCGAGGATCTAAACTTGTTGGGTTGGTTACAATCTGAGTCATGGATTCTTAAGGAATTGAAAGAAATCAAAAAAGATATCGAAGCCTGTTTAAATCTTGAAAAAACGCAGGTAACAACAAAATCAAATTATCAATTTCAGCAAAGAATGTCATCGTTAAGGAACCGAATTTTATGGGATCTAAATTTATTTCCTGTTGTTCTCTTGCCAGATTTACCGTCTAGAATACCAAGAAGTGCGCTAGAAGCTGTTAGCAATATGTTTGATCAAGCTATATACACAGCATTACCTGCAATTGCAAAGCGGGATTTTCAAGAGGCGGCAGATTGTTATCTACATGGACAGTCAACCGCTGCAGTTGTCCTTACTTGGCGTGCTATGGAAGCAACTTTGCGTGAGTATTACTGTCGGTTAAAGAAAGTAGACTATGTTGGAGGACCTTGGGGAGATGTTGTGAGGGGTTTGGAAGGAAGTGCCCCAAATAGCATAATAAAACATTTGCAACTCAAAAAAGATGATAGAAACAAATTCGCACACCCCCAAAAAATAGCCAGCCGAGAGTATGCTTTAAGGCAAATTGAACAATCAAGGAACTTGGCTTCGGAATTAGTTGAAGACTGGGTTAAAAAGAATAAAGCCCTTTCTATTGGTGTTCCCAGCATTAATATGTTACCAATTCAGTTTGAAACATTTGTAGATATTGGACTTGCAGTATTCCTCCTGGAAAGACATGGTGGAGGCATAGGTAGAATTAAGTATTTCGAAAGCCCAGATTATGATCCCAGCGAATATGATTATATAGTGGGTATGTTTGAAGGATTATTCCGTCACACAAGCAAATGTATATCAATAGACATGCTTGCTCATTTTGAAGTGCGTGATGGTTACGAAGCTGTAATTGAATTTGTTCAAAAGCTGAGGTCCAATCCAGGTGGGATAATTGTTCAAAGTTCAAAACCAGAACAAACACTTCAGGCCATATTGCGTGCGATAAAATTACGAGCGAAGAATTCTCACGAATTTTACAATCAAATCCAATCTTTGTTCACGATAATTCAGGATAATAAACCCAACCCATTAAATCCATTTGACGAATACTTTGCTCATGAACTTCCAAATGGGTTCTCTGATCTTGTTATTCAAATAAGTGTTGAGGACAAAGAAATTAATACTGCATGGGATTTGCGATTAGATGTCGAATTTAATGGTGAGCAAGCTGTGATAATAGAGTCAAGAAAGTTACGCTTTCAGGAATTAATGGATAAAGCATTTGAAAATAAATACGATATTGTTGTATTGACTGATCCCTTGCGTTCCAAGTCAATTTTGTTAAAAGTAAAAAAGGGATCAACTATATACCCCAGTGAGTTTGTCAGATCATTTAAATCAGCGACCAAGCGAGATTTTTTATGCGATCTAAAACAGCTTGAGAGTAAAGGTAAAGTAATCCTAACAAAGGAAGATATCAAATGCATATTGGATTCAACGTTGGGCAGATAATCAAAAACGGCCGTTTCCCAATTGACACCCACCATCAAACCCTAGTAAAATAGCCATAAACATAGCCATCTCGGAGGTGTTATGGAAGAACAAAAATATTCAATTGCAGAAGCCCGCAACCAGTTCGCTGCTATCGTGCGGGATGCAGAAAAAACAAACCAGCCTGTTCAAGTCACGCGGCGCGGCCAGCCGGTCGCTGTTATCTTGTCAGCAGAAGAATATGCGCGCCTGATTGCCAATCAGCCCAAGCAAGACTTTTGGACAGCATACCTGGAATGGCGCAAAAAATGGAACGTGGATGAACTAGACATGGATCCGGATGAAATTTGGGGAGATGTCAGAGATCGTACACCTGCAGCGGATACGAACCCATGGCAATAACCTATTTACTTGATACAAACATTCTCTCCGAGCCTATGCGCAAAGTTCCAAATGCTCATGTAATGGAACAGTTACAATCGGGTGCAGGAAAAATAGCCATGGCTGCTACGACCTGGCACGAATTGTTGTTTGGTTTGCTCAGAATGCCCGCATCCTATAAACGGACCGTTATTGAGCATTATTTTTTCAATACACTGCAAAAAGAGATACCCATTTTAAGTTATGATGCAGATGCCGCCGCATGGTTTGCTGCCGAACGTGCCCGATTAACAAAAATAGGTCGCCCACCATCTTATCCAGATGGTCAGATTGCTGCCATCGCTGCCACAAATAATCTCACACTCGTCACCCGCAATATGCCCGATTTTGATCATTTTGCCGATTTGCATATTGAAAACTGGTTTGAGATGTCTTAGGCACTGTCGATTGAAAGCGTTTCCTGATCCACAATCAGAAAAGGATTCACATCATGAAAAATCAAAACTTAGTCAACGAAGGGCTGCTGCTCATTGACCAACTAAACCAGCAGCAGCCCATTGCCGCCAACAACACGGCCGTTATCCAACAACTGCACCACGCTCCCCAAATGGTCGCCTACCTCATCGCCCCCCGCGTCGATGCTGCCACCAGCGACCGCACCAACCTGGTTGCCGTCGCCCGCAAAATGGAATCCACCTTCAACGACAGCGAACTTCAAACCCTCTGTTTTGCTCTCAACATCGATTACGACAACCTGGCCGCCAACGAAAAACAGGGGCGCATCCGTGAACTCATCCTCAAAACCCAGCGCCACGGCCGTTTTCCCGCCCTCCTGCAGCAGCTAGACGAAACCCGTGACCACATCGATTGGGGCGATCCGCTGCCCAAACTGGGCGAACACGAAATTGAAACCCGACTCAACATCGCCGTCGTCATCGAATACGCTCGCCCCGCCCTGCGTGACGCAGCCCGTCACCTCGACGACCTCAACATCGAGGCCAACGTCGTTTACCTGCGCCACCCCAACCCTGGCCAATTCTTATCACCGCAGACAAGCTGGCAAGAAATCGTGCGCGGTTTCTCCCAGGTGATGAACAACATCAAACACACCTTCAGTGGGGCGCAGCTGCACTTCATGCTCTCCGCACCGGGCGCACTCCTGTTCGGCTTCGGCTGTATTTGGGGTACGGTCGATGAAGCCATCGTCTACCACTACGAAAAGAGCGGCTTCTATCCCGTATTGCCCATCATGCGTGAGCTGCGCTGGTAACAAATTGGGAAACAAACTATGAAACGATTCTGGCTGAATCAACCAATGGAGTAAGTACCAGCAAGAATCTGATACCTGAAACCTGATACCTGACAGCTACTCTCAAGGAAACCCTATGAACTACATCACTGTTAGCTTCCACCCCCAAAACGGCCGTATTGCTGGCCAGCACATCACCATGCGCGGCTTACACGGACTCCTCTTCAACGTTCTTAAACAAGTCAATGAGGAAACCGCTGCCTGGCTGCACAAACACCCGTCTCCTAAACCGTTCTCGATGGTTCCCTACTACACCAACGACGGTCACCTGGCCGGACTGCGCTACGCACTCATAACCGATGCAGCCCTAGACATCATGCTCCGTGCCTGGCAGTTCGCCACACACCAAAGAACCCCACTCCACTTAGGGAGGCAATCCTTCACAATCAACAACGTCGAATGCATAGAAGGACCAGACTTCCTAACACTTGCCAACCTCACCCCACACCATCAAATGCAGCTAGAATTTGTTTCTCCTACTGCATTTCGACAAGGGCCGGGACACCTACCACTGCCGTTACCAGGTAACGTCTTTCGCTGGCCCTTCAATGTATGGCAGCGATATGCTCCCGAACGTTTACGTATTCATGAATCATGGCTAGATTGGTGTGCCAAAAATGTTTTTGTCACTGCCCATCGTATTGAAACGGCAGTTATCACCATCAATCTGCGAAACGGCCGTTCTGACGATTTTATTGGTTTCGTTGGTCCAGTCACCTTTCACGCCCAATCAAAAGACGACGAAGCTCTGCGTATTTGGCAAGCCTTAGGCAAATTAGCCGCCTTCAGCGGCGTCGGTCATAAAACAACCATGGGGATGGGCGCAGTCACCATCAGCTAGTGAGAAATAGCCCCTAGCATGGGCAAAATAAATACCTCCTTGTGGTATTGAATCTGCTAGACGTTCCGATCATACTGATACTATGTCATTCTTAAAGCGTTTGTGCCATAGTTTTTTGCATTTGGTTCCATCTCTGGAAGCCCCCTACATTCACCACCGCCGTTTGGCGCGTGCCTACTTTTTTCCCTGGGTACAAGTGATTAGCACCATCCTTCTCACATTCGTCAGTGTGTATGAAGAAGTTCCTCTTTGGGCAGTTGTTTCCTGGAGCACGGTTACATTTATCGGCTTTGTCATTCATGATTTAAGTGCCTATCAATCACGTCTCAACAAACTGTTCTATGTCTTGTTGTACAAAATTTCACCCAATGCAAAAATCAAGAGACGTAAAAACATCAGCCATCAGCGTGAAGTTTATTCTATATACCCCGATCCACCTCTTTTCAAATATAGAAAATATAAAATTCGCTTCCGCATGATGCTTTTAGTTGTTTTGATAACCTGGCTTTTCATTTTTTATCAAAGCACATTGGAAAATATTTCAGAACTAAACCGCGTGCTTCTTTTTTCGCTGTTTTCAATCTTTGGTACTTTTCCATACGCAATGCTCATTGTTGCTCACGCGCCAGGTTCAAAACGCGCATACCGTCTGCTTTTCTGGTTTGGTCTTGCAGCCCTTGGTGGTGCTATCGCACTGGTTAGTTTTTATAATTTTGGAGCAAATTGGTATATCTCAATGGGTTGTGCTCTGGTCATTGTTATTGCCTATACCTCAATTTATATTGCGCAGCGACTATGGATGGGCATACATTATTTAAATGAATTAGTCAGAGATATCAGCAAAAATTTTTTGTCATTGCCAAATGCCAGCCAAAACCTTAAAAACGTTCCCCAATTGATTGGCAGCAGACTTCGACACGAACGTGTATTTATTTTAATCCCCAACCGAGCCGGAACACATCTTCAGGTTGAAGGAACCTTTGGATATCCATCTTCCATTATTGGTCATCTTGTCCCATTCAACCGCAGTGTCACAGGGCGTGTTTTTCAAGACCGTGAACCCCTTGTTTGGAACGAAGTTGAACTTTGCCCCTTTTTCTTTCCGGCAGGCATAAAAGATACAGCCGCCGAAATTGCTGTACCAATTATGCACAATGGCACGATTTATGGTGTTTTGGATGTACAATCGACACGCAAAAATGTTTTTGGCATGAATGATCGCGAAGCGTTAGAAACCATCGCATTGATTCTTGGAGCTGCCCTTGCTGGCGATCAACAAGAACACTTGTTTGAACAGGCTATTGAGTTGTGGGAAAACTTAGCCGACATGTCAGATGTGCCTTTTGCGTCTGAACATGAAGTATTTAAGCTAATATCAGATTTTGCGCAAGATTGGTTGGGGGCGGATTTTGTGCTTTACTTCCCATTATCTTTGACCGGTTTTCCCATTGCAAACCCATATACATGGGACAATCATACGAACTTGATTACCCATAAACCACCTGAAAACGAAATCAATGAAGCCTTAACCCAGCTAATAAGTGTGTGGCGTCCCCGTTACGAAACAGATATTGGCCTCAATGCGGGCAACAGTGGCATAAAAAACGCCATCGCTCCTCACATTGAAGATAAGAAAAAGGTTCAATCATTGTGTTTTATACCCGTAGGGCTTCGTCATGAAAGACTGGGCGCTCTTTTTCTAGGATTTCAAAATAAAGCATCCTTGATACAGTATTCCAATTTACCGTCTTACGTTTGGCTCAGTCGCTTGCAAAAATTACAGTTCAACTGCGCTATCGAACGATTTTTTATCAAAGTTTTGGTCGTCCCGAAATAAATCTGCACAACATCATTGGAAGACATGGATTCAAAAGTGGCGTAATTACCAAAGCATCTGTCTTATGGACAGAATGTGGCGCAGATTGCTGTGACTATATGGAGGAATGCTCCCTGTACCCGCTCTTCTGTGACATGGAGGATTTTGTTGAAGAGGTGCGTTTATCACAATCTTCAATCCCTCCGAGTTTTTGGCGAGACAATTTGTCAGAGCGCATTCAGCGTCACACCAGCGACTTACCCCCACGAAATAATGGGGCACGCCCGCGCATTGATCGACAAATTGATCCAAAAATCGAACGAGAATCACCCTGGGTTAAATTAGCACTGTATCGTGTCATTACCGAAGCGGTAAATAATGCCGTGTTTCATGGGGATGCTGCCAAAATTCGCATTAATGTGGAACGCCAACCATTTTCAATCAATACAAAAATTTACAACAATGGCAAGCCATTGCCAGACGAGGCATTTGATAATAAAAGCGAAAATGGGATTTTTTCGCTTCTTGCAGATTTTGAGCAAAAACTAGGCGCAAAAGCTGGTATCTTACATCGTTTCTGAACTATTACCTTTACGAATTTCCTTCGTTTATTTGCGGCGCATGGGAGGCAATGTAGATTTGTCACACCTGCTTGAACTTGCATGGCAAGGATTCGTCTTTTTGTCACCTGTCCCCTCAGACGAACTTCCAAATGCCATTTCATTCCACCCCGACCCTCTTCCAGATCGACACTGGGATACATTACGCTTACTCAGCGATGGATTGAATCAGAAAGAAGTCGCTTATCGGCTGCCTGGGGTTGGCTTTGATGGCGTAAAAACGCGCGTAGCTGATATTAAAAATATACTCTACGATGCTCGCGAAATTGAATCAAAAGATTTGCAGGACATCACAGATTGGTATTGGCAAAATCATATTCGTTACCGGCGTTTTAAAAATCATGTCCGTAAATAACCGCATTTTTCCCTTCATTTGTGTTCGCCATTGTTACTGAGTCCCCTGCCTGTCCACAAAATTTATACGCCAAAGGGGTTCTAATTCTCTCCACTTGGTAGCGTGAATCATTCGCTACCATGCCCATTGTACATACTGGTTTCCTCCTTCATCATGATAGTTGAAGGTAATCATGATACGCCAGATTGGATAATGCATCTGATCTGGATAAGGAGACCAGTATGTACCCATTTAGTCGAAAAAAGAAGCGTGGCTGCGGTACGCGCTTGGGCTGTTTTCTTTTCCTCCTGCTCCTGTTTTTAATCTTCTTTTGCAGCTTGCTTGTCTTTGCTGCTCGCTCTACATCTGCTTTAGAAAACAAGCCATATGCGGTTCATCTGCTAATTGACAACAGCAATTCGCTTTTTGAAAAAGCCGGTACCGGCTCTGACCCAGACCTGCTGCGTATTGATGCGGCTCGCCTTTTCATTACCTATTTAGGCTTGGATGAAAGTGATACAGCCCATGCATTGAGCGTCGTCTTCTTTGGCAGTGAACCCCAATTGGTGGTGCCATTAACACCACTTACTGATGATCGTCGTCGCTTAGACATTTTTTCGCTAATAAACCAGCCGCCGCGCATGGGCTGGACAGACCATGTCGCGGCACTTTCAATGGCACGAAACCTGATTGAGGGCGGGTCGGATCATTTCCAACCCGCCCTTATTTTATTAACAGATGGCAAGCCAGAGTGGAGCAACACGTCAACACAAACAGAAAAATTAGCTTACGCAGCACACCTAAAAACGGAAGGCGAGGCTTTCGCTCATGCTGGGATTCCCGTATTTATTGTGCTGCTTGCAAACGAGACAACCGACTCTGACATAGAAATTCAAGCGCTGTGGCAGCCAATGTGGCAGGAAATAACATCAGCCGTGCCGCCAGGTCGCTTTTATACCGCACGAGAACCAGGCGACCTCATTGATATTTACCATGATATTGTCGTTCAACTAATTGGCGGACAAACGGCTGGCATGGTGCTGGAAAAGCCAGATGCCTTACCATTGCTTCGTGAAGTTGTCCCGGTCGAATCTGGTTTGTCGCAGGTCACCTTTGTCATCAGCAAAGAAAATCCAGAGACAGTAGTCACCATTTCTACACCAAATGGCAGCGACATCAGCCCGACAGATAATGAAGTGCGTTTTGCAGGCTCCCTTTCCGAAGAAGTCTGGGTGGTGGCAAATCCAGAAGTGGGCAATTGGACAATCGTGGCAACAGGGCCTGGACGTGTTACGGTTTGGAAAGATTTTCAGCAGATGCCCACACCACTTCCATCAGGCACACCAACAAGCACACCTATCTCATCACCAACATCAACATCCCAATCAATTGTCGCCGCACCTGCTTCTACGGCAACCCTGCCACTACCGCCAACATTGCGCCCAATCCTGCCAACGGCAGTTCAATCAGAACGTGAGCTGCAAACGGCCGTTTCCACACCCATCACTCCTAAACCCAACTGGCTTTTCCTACTCCTCCTCATCCCTATTGCTGCCACCCTCATTGCATGGCGCAAAAAGCAAGATCCCGCTCGCATTGTTACCGGGACCCTGCACTTGATTGGTGAATCAATACCAAACAAGGCCGCTCGCACCTTCGTTTTGGACGAGATGCAAAAAACGGCCGTTTCAATTGGACCCACCCATGCCAACATTCAAATCCCCAACTGCACATCAACCATCACGATTCAAGTAAATGATCTTCAAAATGACGCGCATCAACTGAG
>QQUD01000017.1 GCA_008501785.1 Chloroflexota bacterium | reverse complement strand
AGAACAGGCAGAGCAACACCGCGCCGCTGGATATGCAGTTGTTCTCAAAGATGCGTTTGCTGGACTTTTTGAATTCGCGCAGCGTGTGGTGGGGATGCAAAATCTGCTGATGATGATGGCGGTTGACCGGCAGGCAGCTGGTCTGCTGTTCGATAAATTACTGGCATTGAAGCTGGACTATTGGCAAACTGCGCTCACGGAATTGGGCGATCTGGTGGATGTTGTTACCTATGCTGATGATTATGGCACGCAGGTTTCGCAACTGATCTCGCCGCGTATGTTCCGTAAGCAGTTGAAGCCGCATGTGGCTCAGGTGTTGGCGCTGCAGGCAGAATTGGCTCCGCACGCCAAGCGGCTGTTCCATTCGGATGGCAATGTGCGCCCTATCATTCCTGACTTTATTGAGATGGGGGTGGATATTTTGAATCCGGTGCAGGGAACGGCCGTTAACATGAAGCCCGTCGAACTCAAACAAGAATACGGTCAGGATTTAGTCTTCTGGGGTGGCGGCGTAGATACGCAGGGCATTTTGCCCACCGGCTCACCACAAGAGGTTAAAGAGGATGTGCAGCGCAACATCGAAGTGCTGGCTCCCGGCGGCGGCTACGTGTTCAACACCGTTCACAATATTCAGGCTGATGTGCCGCCAGAAAATATAGTAGCGATGTGGGAAGCATTGCAGGAATTTGGCATGTATGGCTAAACACTGCAGTAGGCAGTAAAGTCGTGGTCGATGATGACACCGACCACGGCTAAAGAAACATACTATGACTACAATTACAGCTGACCAGTTTATCCCTATTGAGCTGGTTTTCAACCCCAATTGGTGGTACCAGACTGCTGGCGTCTCCTTTGACAAATCCTTTTACTTCGACCCGGAAGCCCGTATCCGCAATGATGTCATCATGCGCCGTGTGCTGCACAAACGCTTTGGCGAAGTGGGCATGGGCGAACCGGACCCGCAGCCCCGGCCCATCATCGGTTCGCAGCATGTGGCTGGCGGCTTTGTCATTCCTGCGCTGCTAGGCTCAGAAATACAGTTTGAGAAGGACGCTGCACCACAGCCATTGCCAATGAAGTTGAGCAAAGAGCAAATCGAGGTATTTGAAAAACCTGATTTTCGTACCGCCTGGCCGATGAATGAGCTAATCGAGCAAATGGATGCGCTGGAAGCGGAATGGGGCTATGTGGTTGGCGGGATGAACACAGATGGGCTGCTGAACGCCGCCTATCATCTGTACGGGCAAGAATTGTTTCTCGATTTTTATACCGCGCCGGAGCGGGTGCGACGGTTGTTAGACACCATTGGTGAATTGATTGTGGATGTGGCTCTTTATCTGCGTGAACGTACGGGCGAATGCTCGATTTCGGTCAATCGGATGGTGGAACGTGTGGATGCCACGATGTTTTTCCATGCTAACTGCTCGGTACAGATGATTTCGCCTAAAAGCTACCGTGATTTTCATTTGGCGGTTGAGCAGAAAATGGCGGCACGGATTCAGCCATACGGCATTCATCACTGCGGCGACAATCTGCATCGCGTGGCGCCGATTTATGCGGAGCTGCCCCTGACGATGGTTGATGTGGGCTGGGGGTCAGATGTAACGGCCGTTCGCCAATCCCTCCCCAACGTATTCCTCAATCTGCGCCTCAATCCGGTACGGATGCTGCAAGCCACGCCCCAGGAAATCGCCGCCGACACCGAAAACCTACTACAGGCTGCGGGGCATCTGGAAAACGTCGGCATTTGCTGCATCAATATGGACTATGGTACACCAGATGAAAATATCTTTGCCATGGTCGAAGTGGTAGAAAAATATCGCCAAAAAAGAAGGTAAACTATGACAACACCTTGGAATCGTTTCAAACAAGCAGCCCGCCTTGGCGAACCAGATCAGGTTCCTGTTGCGCTTATTGTGGACAGCCCCTGGCTGCCCGGTTATGCAGACATCAACACACTCGACTACTTTTTATTTCCTGACAAATGGCTGCAAATCAACTTGGATTTGCTGACCCGCTTTCCAGAAGTGGTTTGGATTCCCGGCTTTTGGGTAGAGTATGGGATGGCGGCGCTGCCATCGGCTTTTGGTGTGCGTATCCATTTTCACCCCAATTACCCACCGTCCATCGAGCCCGTCACAACCGACATCACCCATTGGGCCGATGCGCCACTGCCTAATGTGCAAGAAGATGGGTTCATGCCATTGGTTTTACGCCTGTATGAGCATATGGAAACCCGCTTGCAAGCGGAGGGATTGGGCATCAAAATGGTGGCTGCACGGGGTCCGCTGGTGAATGCTGGCTGGATTATGGGGGTCAGCGATTTGATGATGGGCATTATGAACCATCCCAAAGAGACTCATCGCGTTCTTGATAAAATCACCACAACCATTATTCGCTGGCTGCATGCCCAGCTTGACAAAGTGACGAATCCAGAAGGTATTATGCTGCTGGATGATGTTGTGGGGATGATCTCGCCCATGCATTATGAAGAGTTTGCTGCACCCTATCTACGCCGCATTTTTGATGAATTTGAAGGATTGATACGCGTTTATCACAATGACACGCCCTGTCCACACTTGTATGGCCCACTGGCAGAAGCAAACTTTGATGTCTTTAATTTTTCGCACACAGCCGATATTGCCGATGCGAAAGCCAAAATGGGGCACCGTGTCGCTTTAATGGGGAATGTGGCGCCGTTGGACCTGGGGGCGCGAGGGACGCCGGAAGCGGTTGAAGCTGCGGCGTTGGCCTGCTTGGATAAGGCAGCACCTGGCGGCGGCATGATTTTATCTTTTGGTGGCGGCGTTTCGCCAGATACGCCTGCGGAAAATATTGACGCACTGTTGCGGGCGGCGCGAAACTGGCGGCCGTCGGCAAATAAGGAACCGAAAAAATTAGAATCTAGCGATGTACAGACTAAACAAAGAAATCCACGGCGATCAAGGAGAAGACGGCCTAAATAATCATTCTCTGTTTCACGCCGTTTGACTTTTTTTGTGATAAGGAAATTTATTGATGAACACCTATCGACCAACACCTGACCGCTATTTTAATCCCAATCCGACGCAGCGCAATGCAGCGCTGGCGCTGTATGAACCTATTGCTAATTTACCGCTGATTTGCCCGCATGGGCATGTCGATCCACGCTTGTTTGCCGATCCTGATTATACGTTTGGCTCGCCGGTAGAACTGCTGATTATTCCTGACCATTACATTTTACGGATGCTTTATTCACAGGGCATCGACATGGAAAAGTTAGGCATTCCCCGCGCCGATGGTGATGCCACGGAAACAGATCATCGAAAAATATGGCAGGTTTTTGCCGATAATTTTTACTTGTTTCGCGGTACGCCGTCGGGAACATGGTTTGCGGATGAGTTGTATTCTGTGTTCGGCATTGCTGAAAAGCTAAACGGTGCAAATGCTGAAGCCATCTACAACCAAATCGATGAGAAGTTAAGTTCGCCGGAATTTAAGCCACGTGCGTTGTTTGAGCAGTTTGGGATTGAAACGTTGACGACGACGGATGCGGCGACAGATTCGTTGGCGCATCATCAAGCGATACGGGATTCGGGTTGGCACGGCCGTATTCTGCCCACATTCCGCCCCGATGCCGTCGTCAACCTGGAAACCATTGGTTGGCACAACGAAATCGACAAATTGAGCGCCGTCTCCGGCATCGAGGTTGGCAGCTACACCGCCTTCATCGCCGCGCTGGAAAATCGGCGATCTCACTTTAAGCAGAAGGGGGCCAAAGCGACTGACCATGCGGCGCTGACTGCCTACACAAACCGGTTGAGCGAGGCCGAGGCCGAGGTCATCTTCCAACGGGCCTTGCAAGGCGCAGCGACTGCCGAAGACGCGGCCCAATTTACCGGCCACATGCTGATGGAAATGGCGCGGATGAGCATTGAAGATGGCCTGGTGATGCAGCTCCACGTTGGTTCTTTTCGCGACCACAATCCTGTGATTTTTGAGCGATTTGGCAAGGATATGGGGGCGGATATACCCATTGCAACGAATTTTACGCGGGAGATACGGCCGTTACTCAACACCTATGGCAATCATCCCGATTACAACCTCATCCTGTTTAATTTGGATGAGACGACTTACGCCCGCGAACTGGCGCCGCTGGCCGGACACTATCCGGCCGTTAAATTGGGGCCACCCTGGTGGTTCCACGACAGTATCAATGGTATTCGTCGCTACTTTGATCAGGTGATGGAAACAGCCGGTTTGTACAACACGGCCGGATTCAACGACGATACCCGTGCGTATCTTTCCATCCCAGCGCGACATGATGTATGGCGTCGCGCCAGCGCCGATTGGGTGGCGGGGATGCTGGTGCGCGGTATCGTGGATGAAGCAGATGCGCAGGAAATGATGCAGGCGTTGGCTTATGGGTTGGCAAAACACGCCTATAAACTTTAGTTGTGAACATTAACCGCAAAGAGCACGAAGCGCATAAAGAATACAGAGAGTAACAAGCAATGACACAAATTTCATTCCCGCAAGGGACAATTTATCCCGATTCAATCATAACGCAGGGTGAGACGACTTATGCCCTGGCTAAATTAGGCAATGGCAAAAAGCAGCTGCTCGTTCAAGGCAAGACGGATGGGTTTGTGGGGGAGGTGATGGAGGGGGTGTTGGTTTGTGGGGTAACGGCCGTAAACGCTGCCACCCTCCGTACTCAATTACCCTGGCTCAACCCGGTTCCGCTGGGACGGCAAACCTCCTTTGGCTTTGGCGACCGGCTGGGATCGGCCACGCCGGGGCATATCGCCGCACTGCGGGCGGCCGTTCAGGACAAGCCCATCGCGCCTATTTTTGCTCAACAATCGGTGCGCGAAAACACACGCACGGGACGCACGCCACAAGGGGTTTTGGATGATGCGATGTGGGGCATTTTTGAAGAAGGTTGGCGCGATTCCTGGGGCGCAGATGCTGATCATGTGAAGGAAGTGGCTGATTTGGCTCCGTTTGTGGGTGCTGGTTACACGTTTTACACGATTGATCCCAGCGATTATGTGGATAACGAGGCACAAACGGACAGCCTAGAAACGCTGCGGCAAAAGGCGCAAGCGCTGCCTTGGGCGCAGTTAAACGATTCCAATGAGGCAATGTTAGCTCGCTACTGCGATAAACCATTGGTGGTAACTGGATTGACACTGGTGTTTGATGAGGCGGTTTTCTTGCGGGCGTTGGTGAAATATGGACGGGCGATTGTGCAAACGGCCGTTATCGCCCAATCCCTCAATCAACAAATGGCCGGGCGGGGTTACGACCTGGAAATGTCGGTAGACGAAACCGACACGCCCACCTCCATTCACGAACATTACTTTATCGCCAACGAACTCATCCGGCGCGACATCCCTGTCGTCAGTCTGGCACCACGCTTTGTCGGAAAATTCCAAAAAGGAATCGATTACATTGGCGACATTCCCGAATTTGAAGCCGAACTCATCAAACACGTCGCCATTTTGCACCATTTTGATTGCTACAAAATGAGCATTCACACCGGCTCGGATAAATTCAGTATTTATGGCATCATTAACCAATATGCGCAGGGGTATGCTCATGTAAAAACGGCCGGAACGAGCTACCTAGAGGTGTTGCGCGTCGTGGCCGTGAAAGACCCGACGTTGTTCCGCCGGGTACTTGATTTAGCCCACGAACGGTTCCAAACAGATCGCAAAACATACTTTTTGGACTGTCAGCCAGAAAAAGTGCTAGCCAGCACAGCGTTAACCGATGCACAACTACCTAATCTGCTTGAGGATGCAAGTGTTGATGCGCGGCAGTTGTTACACGTCACGTTCGGCTCGGTTTTGGATGCGTTTGGCAATGAGTTAACCGCTTTTATTGCCAATCACGAAGCAGATTATCGGGCTGGATTAGGTGTGCATTTTGCACGGCATTTACGGCCGTTTTGTTAAATCAGTCAGATGAGCCTGGGGCATAAAGGTTTGGGTGGAGGTCAAGGGATTAGCTACCAGCTCTCCTTGCCAATAAACGCCTTCACGAAACTGCTGCGTAATTCCCATAACTCTTCTGGCTCAAAAATGGCTTCTTTGGGGCGGGCGATATTTGCGTCGGATCTGCCAAATCCACTAGGCATACGCCAAATTTATAAATATGGTCATCATTGTAGCCATGATTGATTAGCAGCCAACCGCGTTCCGTCTCGATGGGAACGCCATTACTGCCAACACTCTTGTTATCCCAGCCGCTCCCAGGTAATCAGATTGTCGCTAACAGCAATCATCGGCAAAACGCCCCCCCGAGAATGAGTCGGTTCGCCATCGCCGGTAAATTTGCGTCCATAGGCTGTGTAGCACATGTAAAAACGGCCGTTATTCCTACCAACGCCCAAAAACAAACCATTAGGTAATCCCCAGCGCCGCTTCCTCCAGGTCTCGCGGCAAAGGTGTTAGTACAAGGGCAAAAAGCCCTTCATGATATGGCAGCCAATGTTTCAGACAGAGAGCAAAGAGGTATCTTTTTAAATAATATCGAATCAAATCGGAAAATTTTGATGCTTCGATAATAATTTGACATTTTTTGGTTGGGTGCAGATAGCGGCAATGACGAGGGGCTTAGAAAACGGCCGTTACCACGAGATGTATTGCGGCGGAGACGTCCGTTCCACCTCTCCAACAATTACGCATCCAAGAATTAGTGAAATCACAGTTCGCTAATTTCAATGGAGTTGCCATCAGGATCATGCAATGTGCCAGTGTAGCCTTGTTCACTTTCATGCACTTCACCTTGACCACCGGCGGTGATGGATTTTTGGACAACGGCCGTTACATCTGAAACACCAAAACTAAACTGCTGTCGATTCTTTTCCGCCTGAATATTCAGAAAGTCGTTGGGACAAAAAATCAAACGCAATCTAGCCAACTGCCCTCTGTATAGCGTTGTGCCAAACGCAGCAAAAGGTTCTAAATTTGCTGCAAATACCACGTTGTAATAATGTACCATTGCTGCAACATTGATAGGTGCAATTGTAACGCCTTCCAATTCGATTTTGATATTTTCCATGATTGATTCCTATGATAGAGTCTATCTTCTTCCAATAGATCATTGAACATTTGGGGTTCTGATAGCATAAGGTTAATCGCATCACCCACGCCAAAAACGAGATTGTTGCGCATAGAACTCAGAAGTATCCTTGGTAAACAAGCGTAAACAAATACAAGGGAAGCGAAAGCAAGACCAATTGGTGGGCTTGCTATTTCCCGCTTCATTTAATAGATCAATTCCCTCCCGAATTGCATGATACATGAGCCAGTTCCTTGTTAGTTTATGTTAATAAGCTGCCCTGCTATTGAATCTATGGAGTAGTAGTTGGAACGGGAATTGGAGTTGGCGTAGGTAATTCAAAAACCGGTTGTAACTCGTTCCAATTTATCCCTAAAGAGACCGCAAAAGCTTTGTCCTGAGGCAATACATGGATCATAGGGGTGCCCTGACCCGGCTCAGGTTTCAATACGTACAAGACACCATCGAATTGGGTCAAAAATCGCATATTGTAGTATAGATAAATTATATTTTGATTGTTATCTGTGATTATTTCATCTGGCTGGATTCCAAAACCTAGTGGTTCTTTAGTGGCCACGCTGATAGACTCTAAACGACTATTTTCAGATGTATCTTTTCGTCCCTCAATCACACCCAAAAAATGTGCTGTCATTCCTATGAAAATTATTGCGAATGCAGAGAAGCTGCTCCAGGCAATAAAGTATGCATATTCTCTATATTTACTGTTAATGCATTTTTTATACAAAATTGTTGGGGCAATTATTGAATAGAAAAAAACAGATCCGATACCTAATAGAGTCAAATAAGTTGTTTTATATAGATAAAAACCGATTTTAAATCCATTAGATGATAAATTAAATCCTAAATCGATCAGTATATAGGTAAGAATAGCTAAAACCCCAATCATCCCAATAATAGAAATGAATAGGCGAAATCTGTACATCATCCATTTCGGATTGATATAGAGATAAATCAAAAGGAATAATACAACAATACCTATAGCTAAAACCGACTTTGCATTTAAAATATAATCTTGTGTCGTATAACGTACTGTATACCCATGCAGCCCCATACCTCCAAAATATTTTCGATTATAAATCCAGCTAACTACGAACAAGGCTGCTGTAATGAGTGCGGTTGCCCCAAAAAGAGACTGTATCCATGTGAAAGGGTTAGTTTTTGCGGTTCTCTCTGAATCACGTTTCTGTTTTGGAGGATTTTCGGGTTGGGGTGCATTTGGTAATTTCTTAGCCATATTTAATTCATCGACAGGTTCGGAAGTATGCTGTGATGAAACGGGCTTTTGAGAAGCCTTTGATTCTTCAATTTCTTGGGATATTGAGGTTTCATTTTCTTCTGGCTGTTGTAATTTGTTTTCTTGCATGTTTACCTTTCACTCGTAGGATGCCGCAACAATACTAACTCAATGGCCTTTGTTGTGGCTAGTTTTCCTGAGCGCGTCGCTCATGCACTCTAGCCTTTAGCCCCTTTCCTTCTTGCTTGTTGCCACCCAATTGTACGCTAGAACCACTAATAAAGCGGGTGGAAGCCGAGGATGGAGAATGCCACGGTTTGGGCTTGATCTTTTACCCTATCAATCATGATGATGTTTGCCAAACTGTTGTTGGGAATTAGCTGGCCCAACCTGCGATTTATAAGGGTCGGATGGTCTGATTGTAGAATTTTATAGGGCCAGGCAAGTGGCGAAAGATGGTGGCTGATTGAGGCCGTGTGCCCTTT
>QQUD01000826.1 GCA_008501785.1 Chloroflexota bacterium | reverse complement strand
TTGGTGGTGGTGGCGGTGGCGGGAACGGCCGTTCTCCTTCTCCTCAGCAACCAACCAACCATCAATTACGTATTGGCAATTGTAAGTACGGCCGGTGTGATCACGATTGTGACGGCGATTAACACGATTTTGTTGCTAACGATTTTTCGAAAAGATGGATTGGCGACTAGGTGGCGAGAAACGGCCGTTCCGCTCACAATAGGGTTAGCTTTGGCAATCATCGAATTAAGCATTATCACTTACGGCCGTTTGCAGCTTACAGGAACCATCGTTGGGATTCCAGGGCTTTAGGAAGTGAATAGTGGCAAGTGGTGAGTGATGAGTACTTATACTTCCCACTTCCCACTTCCCACTATTCACTATTCACTATTCACTTCTCTTCTTCGGAGGACAAAATGATTGAAGCAATTGCTGGTATTGGCTCCGCATTTGGTTTAGCAGGCAGCGCAGGTTTAAATGCGTATATTCCGCTGCTGATTGTCGCGCTCGCTGCACGATTTCCGTTAAACAATCCCTTACTCGACTTGAGCGAACCCTATCATGTGATTGGCTCATGGTGGGCGATTGGCATTTTGGTCGTGCTATTGCTCATTGAAATGACAGTAGACAAAATTCCCGCCATAGATACCCTCAACGACACCATTCAAACCTTTGTCCGTCCGGCCGCAGGTGCGATTTTGTTTGCCGCCAATGCCAATGTGGTCACAGATATTCATCCAGTGTTGGCTTTGGGCGCTGGTTTGATTTTGGCTGGTGGGGTGCATACGGCTAAAGGCATGGCACGCCCTGTTGTCACAGCTACCACCGCCGGAACCGGAAATTGGGCTGTCAGCATTGTTGAAGACGTAACTGCATTTTTCATGTCGCTGGTGGCAATTTTCCTTCCACTGCTGGCCATCATTTTATTTGCTATTTTTTCTTACTTTGTTTTTCGTTGGTATCGTCGTCGCAAAAAGCGGCGTGAAGCTTTTAGTCAAGCGTGAAGTTGAAAGAAGGACTCATTCGTAATGAATTGTCCTTCTTTTAGTAAATCAAGGAGGTGACTTCCCCTAAAGGCGACAAATCTATTTGATTCATTTTGAAACTGTTTAGCTTGTATTGGGTTTTATTAGTAAATGGGCGATTTTGCTCACTCAACGATTTAGGAGGATATTCAGTGATTAATCGAATAATTGGCGTACTCAAACTAGATGTTAACACTTATGAAGAAATCGAAGCAGACGAAAGTGCAACCTCTCAGGCGGCTATTGTTGTAGCCATCGTAGCCATCATTGGTGGTTTGATTGGTGGTGGGATCAATGCCGCAATGGGTGGAAGTTTTCTTGGAAGCTTCATAAGTACGGTTCTTAATGCGTTTGTAGGCTGGTTTATCTGGGCAGCTGTCACTTACTTCGTTGGCACCTCATTATTTGGTGGCCAATCCACCATGGGCCAGATGCTGCGTGTGTTAGGTTTTGCTCAGGCCCCCGGTATTTTAGGCATTATTCCAGTGTGCGGTTCGTTTATTGGTTGGATTTGGACGCTGGTTTGTACGTTCATTGCAATTCGTCAGGGGCTTGACCTGGACAATGGAAAGGCTGCGGCAACGGCCGTTATCGCATTTATCGCTGTTTTTGTTGTTTCCCTTATTATTGCTGCGATTTTGACAGCTGTTGGCCTGACCGCAGGTGCCAGCCTTGAAGCTTTGCAAGGGTTTGGTCAGTAAATGCAATAAATTAGTAACTGTTTGAAATCGAACGCTCTCCAGGTTGGAGGGCGTTTTTATTTTGGTAAATTTTGTTAGGTTGCGACTAGCTGTAAGGCGTTGAGTGCCTGTTTTGCTGCATCAGTTTCGGTTTTTTGAATACAATGGATATAATAGCTTTGCGTTTTATGCACTCTCTATAAAAAACGTTTGCCTTTCCCTTACTCAATCGTGTAGAAAATTTATTGGTTTCTTCATGTGTGTTTCTCTGGAGGGAAATATGTCCGATACTTCTGATTATTCGAAAGGCGCTGTTTATCGCCCCGGTTGTGTGACAGCCTATGCAGTTTTATTGATAGCTGGAGCTGGGCTTATGATATTGGGTGGAATAGGTATTGTTGTATCCGACCCTGACTTCATTTTTGGCCTAATTTATGTCGCATTTGCTGCACCTGCTATCGCTGCTGCTGTTGGCATTTGGCGCATGCAAAAATGGGGCTGGTGGGTTGTTGTTGTTATGCAATCGCTTAGTATTTTGTTGTCATTGTTTGGCGGCGTGATTTCTTTCATTATTTCAGCCGTGATTAACGGTGGTATTCTTTACTGGTTTGTGCAAAACCAAAATTTGTTTGATGGCACGGGTTCTGTAGAAATGGCAGAGATGCAAAAAGGGTCAAATAAGAACACTACCACTGCGATTATCATTGGTGTTGTGGCATTGGTTTGTATTATTCCAGTGGTTGTGATTGCAATATTAACCTTACTTGGGCCTCAAATTGGGAATGTTTTTTCAGGAATTGTTTTTGGTTTAGAACCATAATCGACTCTACTGGAAAGATCATATCTATCAATCAAAAAACACCCTTCTTTACTAGAGGGTGTTTTTATGTTGGCAGTTTTTGCAGATTGCCAACTGATATTAGTTTGTCGAGGGCTATTCGTGCCGCGTGCTTTTCTTTCTGAGAAATGGCAAGCTGGGCAAACTCGTCTTCATCGAGAATGGTGGTTTGGCCTTGGGGATCGATCCAAATGTCAAGCGCGAGGTCTTCGCAATGAACGGCCGTTTCCCCAATCACACTCGGCCGACAAATATTGCAATACCACCCCTTAAACACCGCATCATCCCGATCATAAATTGCAAATACGTTGTACCAACGGTCTGTGTAAAAATATTCCACAAACCGGTCTCCCCGCTTAAACGTTACGTATCCCAACTCCATATCATCCCGGCTAAAAAATGCCTCTAGCCGAATATGGTTGTTGGTGCGCTCTAACACTTTTGCGGGATAGCTGAGGATAAGACGGCCGTTTTCGTCTAGTTTGTGGACGGTGAAGTCGGACATACGGGAGGATAGAAGAGAATAATTAATTGTTGAACTGTTGAATTGGTGAATTGTTAATGAGCGGAGCGCCTCCTCCTTTAATTAATCATTTAACAATTCACCAATTCACAAATTAATTATTTGCTACTTTGTCTCCTTGCAGATGCGCTTGTAAACCAAGCAGATGCGCTTCCAATTCTTCAAGGCTGTCGTGCTGGTTGGTGTATTTTTCATTTTCGGCGCGGACAAACCGAGAAAAGGGGGCTACAGTATCTTCGACACGTTGGGCGCTGCGTTTCATTTCGCGTTGAAATTGCTCGGTGAGGGTGGAGACCAGCCTGTCTCGCAATGTGGTTAGTTTATCGGAAAGCTCTTTTTTGGCTTTGCGGCGGCGAGCGGGCAAAATGAGTGCGCCTAATGTGGCAAAGGCAATGCCTGCCACAATGCCGGTCACATCTAAGAAAACGAGATGCAGCCCACCAGCAATGGCAACGCCTAATCCAGCAGCCCCAACCACGCCAGCCAAACCAGTTCCAATCACAGCCGAACGTGCTGAATCGGCTAGTTCAGCCGCTTCTCGATCCCGATCATAACTTTCGATGGCGCGATGGGTGGATGCGCCGATGGATTCGATCAGCCGCTGCCGGTCATAGGCCAGCGTTCCTTCTCGTGGGCCAGATTGCCCGACCAGACGATCTTCGTTGGTGAGTTTACGCCTGGATAGGTGATCGGCAACGGCCGTCCACTGGCGCAAATCTTGCTCAACCATCCAATCGACCAGTTCACTGACTCGTTTTTCGATCTGAGCAGGCGTGTCGTTAACCACTTTTTGTTCAAAAGCGCGTTCCAACTGCTTCGAGCGTACCAAATCTGAAATGCGGGAAAAGCGAATCATCTCGTCAAAGAAATCGTTCCCTTTCTTTTCCATTTCATAGAGTGTGCTGTCCATTTCGCTGAGACGTGCCTTGAAGTTGCGCTGCATGTCTTCATTGTAAAATGTCGTTTGCGATTCGATGTCACCGAGCAGCTGCCGGTCTTCAGCTAGTGATGTCAGGTCGGTTGCTACAAAATCGAGCTGTTTTTGCACAAGCTTGAGACCAACGCCGATGGGGTTAAGGAGTTTGAGACGAAAACGGCCGTTATCGTCCAACGTATCGTGAATAAATGTCTCCAGCGGATCAAACCCACTGGCTTCCCAATTTTGTGGTTTGCCAGCCTTGGCTTCCTGAGCCAATTTTGCCGACACTGGGAAAACAGCCGAAATCTCCCCCACCAGATTATGTGCCGAACTGGTCACAAAATCGAGCACCTTTTTCACATCCTCTGCGGTGGGCAGGATGTCAACTTTGTTCACAACCAGCACAATCTTTTTGCCCCAATCCCGAATTTGGGTGAGGAAGGTGCGTTCACTTTCGGTAAACGGCCGGTCGGCGGATGTGATAAACAGCACCAAATCGCTGCGTGGGATAAATTCGGCCGTGAGCGCTTCATGTTCGCGCACAATGGCGTTGGTTCCAGGCGTGTCTACGATGCTGATCTTTTGCAAAATCTCCATCGGGGCTGTTTGTATCCAGGTCCCTTTTTCACCAGGGATTTGCTCCATTTTTTCGCCATATTTCAGCAGGTAAATTTGACTTGTGGTTGGCGTTACCCCTTCAATCTGGATGTTCTGCCCAAGCAAGGCGTTGATGAAGGCAGATTTGCCAGCGTTAAATTCACCGGCAACGACCAGCAAAAATAAATCGTCTAGCTGTCGAATCGAGTCGGCCAATGCGGCGCGATCATCGGAAACGGCCGTTGTTTCCGCCAATATATCACGCAAGTCACCAAGCGTGTTGCGCGTTCGTTTGAGTAGGTCTTCTTGCTCAGGACTAAGAATTGCGTCCATGTTTTGCTCCATTTCACCATAACAATTAACCAGTTAACAATTAACCATTAACCAGTTCTGTATTAGAACCCATATCATTGAAAAAGCTACAAAAGGTATCTAATAACACAATGTTCAAGAAGTATATCATGGGGGAATAGGCGTACAAAGTGAATTACGGCCGTTTCTAAAATCATAAAACAAAGCTAAAGTTTATCAATTTTCGTGAAGAAGTTCACAAATAGATACAATTGGTGAGGTTGTTGTGGAATACAGTCATGGCAGCAGAACAAAGGGCTAAACGCTTAGGGTCGTACAAGTTTTCACCCGGCATAAATGTATCAAACGAAGGCACATATCGGTAATCAGATTCAGTTTTATATGCAAAAGAAAAAGGGTGGGAAACGGCCGTTTCTCACCCTTTTTTTGTTTCAGTAAATTAACCTGTAAGGTTAGAATTCTAATTAATCAGCGTCTTTTTTCCCTTTACGCTTCTTTTTCTTTTCTTTGATACTCAGCTTGGGTTTATTGGTCTTACCCTTCTTGCCTTTTTCTTGTCCTTTACCCATCTTCTTCACCTCCTTAGGGAATTGCCGGGATGCCAGGATTGAAAGATTCCAAAAATATGATCTCTCATCACTTGTCCCGTATTTTACAAATGAAGATTGGCAATGATAATATAGCAAGCTCAGTTCTCGGTCAATTTGCTTGACTAAAACGGATAGTTAATTGCACGTCTCCAACCCTCAGTTAATCATCAACTACATCCGCTTGTTCGCTTTTATGATAGCGTCGTGGATTGAGTTTGGCGATTGATTTGGGCGTTAAAGTCATGAGCAGGTAAACGCCAATGATTGATCTAATGCGCGGTGACTGCGGTTGCCTTTGCGGAGGGG
Organism: Chloroflexota bacterium; assembly: GCA_008501785.1. The sequence continues at coordinate 3,028 of QQUD01000826.1, read as the reverse complement.
GGAAACGGCCGTTCTCACCGGTCGATTTTCTAATCAACCAATCGGTTGATTGTTAGCGTAGATTGGACCAATTTTCTAGTAACCCAAACTGCATGGTTATCGTAATTTGGTCCAATCTTGGTATTTCGACTGTTATTATAGATGAACAGCGGGTGAAATTGGTCCTATTGGGGTTGACGATAGCGATGTAAATCATTATCATTTTCGAGATATTTTGGTTATTTTGGGAAATTTGGTTATTTTATGAAATTGACGCGACGGCAAGAACAATTTATTGAAAATTTGATTGACTTATCACAAGAAATAGACGGACCCATCCATTATTCAATGCTGGCGGAACGACTCGGTGTCAGTCCATTTACGGCTTACGATATGCTGCGGCTGCTTGAAGAAAAAGGGGCCGTCATCTCAGAATATCATGTTGCCGAAGGTAAATCTGGCCCCGGTCGGGCGGAGCGGCTTTTTTACCCGGTCATGAAACCAGAACAACGCCTGATTAATAAATTTGGCTCGATTCCTCCTAATGTGGAAGCGTTGAAGAAATTCGTGTTAGAAAAAGTCCGGCTTGGTCTAATCCCCGAAGAGAAATATGAAACAGAAATCTTGTCCCGCATTCCACCAGAAGGTCCAGAACATATCCGATATTGTTTAGAAGTAATGATGGTGATTGGTGTGCGGCTGCGCCATCATGCAGGTCAGCAAAAGTACGTTTCGTATTTAAACGATATTTTACCGAGTGAAGGCGACATTTCCCCCGCAAATCATTGTTTGTTAGGCGGATTTGCCTTTGGCATTTTGGCACAAGATGAAACTGAAGACCGTGAATGGTCAAACATACTGCTTGAACATGTGCTGCAATACGAAGAGATTGTGCGTAAATTGTCGCCTGACGAATGTCGATTGTTGGCTGATGAGTTGCGCAAGATTTTTTCGGGGTTAACGGCCGTTTCCAAATAAAACCTAACCAGAGAAACTATGACTAATTTGATATTTCAACTAAAAGACGTAACAAAAACCTATCACACCGGTGCCGGAGGATTTACCGCCCTCAATGGCATCACCCTCGACGTGAAAAAGGGCGAGTTTTTAGGCATTGTGGGTAAATCGGGTGCTGGCAAAACAACCTTGCTCAACATGCTGTCCGGTGTCAGCATCATCACCTCAGGAGAGGTATTGTTCCATCCTCAAAATGAAACAACGGATAACGCCCCACTTTCCATTGGCAGCATGAGCCAGGATGAACTGGCGGTTTGGCGGGGACACAACATGGGCATCGTCTATCAATCCTTTGAGCTGCTGCCTCAACTGGATTTGGCAAACAATATCATGCTGCCGCAAGAATTTTTAGGGCAGTACCAGACTGGCGTGAGTCAGGACCAAGCATTGAAACTGTTAGACATGGTCGAACTGCGTGAACATGCGTATAAGATTCCCGCCCACATCTCCGGCGGTCAAAAACAGCGGATTGCCATTGCCAGAGCTTTAATCAATGATCCCCAGGTGATTATTGCCGACGAGCCAACCGGCAGCCTCGATTCAGTCACGTCCGAAACCATCTTCAACATATTTTCTCGACTGGTTGATCAGGGGAAAACGGTGGTGATGGTGACGCATGACGCCGAACTCATTCCCCGGTTTTCGCGCTGCTTGCACATTTCTGATGGGGAATTGGTTGATGGATTGGCCGAATCTACACATCAGGAAGACGCGCTGAACGTGATTGGGCAGGGGGCAGAGACAGAGAAGGAAACTAGTGTTCACCCAAATGGGCAACATAACAAACCCGTTTTGATGAACCTGAACACACAAACGAACCACGACACGTCCAAGCCAGCTATCCACTTAGAAAATGTGGTGAAAACGTATGTGAATGCGGCTGGCAGCTTCACGGCGTTGAAAGGAATTGACTTAGAAATTAATTATGGACAATTTGTGTCGTTGGTAGGCAAATCTGGCAGTGGTAAATCGACGCTGCTGAACATGCTCACCGGCATTGATCATCCCACATCGGGGCAAGTGACGATTGGTGACGAAGATATTTACAGCTTGTCGGAAAGCAAACGGGCGCTGTGGCGTGGGCACCAGGTGGGAATTGTCTTCCAATTTTTCCAACTGCTGCCTACACTGACGCTGTTGGAAAATACGATTTTGCCGATGGATTATTGCAATGTGTATGCGTATCAAGAACGGCCGCAACGCGCCTTAGAACTTCTGAAAATGGTTGGCCTTGAGGAACACGCATATGATTTGCCAGCCAACGTTTCCAACGGACAACAACAAGCGGCAGCCATTGCGCGCTCACTGGCGACAGATCCGCCGATCATTGTGGCCGACGAACCAACCGGTAATCTTGATACGCGCTCGGCTGATATTGTGATTGAAGTGTTTCAAGAGCTGGCAAACCGGGGTAAAACGATTTTGATTGTGACACATGATCCGTCGCTCACTAGTCGCACAGATCGCAATATTATTATTGCGGATGGTGAGCTAATCGACCCGACGGTAGCGAAAGTCATGCCGTCGTTGGAGCATCATTTGATGCTGCAAGCAACCCACACGCTAGAAAAACGAGTCTATGAACCGGGACAAATGATTATTCGACAGGGTGAGTCGGTGGATTATTTTTACATGGTGGAAGGTGGGCAGGTGGATGTGGTGGATAATGGGGTGGTGGAAACGGCCGTTTCCCACCTCACATCCAACCAATTCTTTGGCGAAATTGAACTGCTTGGCAACCAAAATGCCATTGCCACCGTCCGTGCCGGGAACAGCCCTGTCAAATTAGCCATGCTGCCTAAAGAACTATTCTGCAAAATTATCGATGAATCGCCTCCGACGATTGCCTACCTGAGGCAAGTCGCCCACGAACGACAAGAAGAGAATTTATCACGTCGTGTGCAGGAGGCTGTCTAATGTTGAAAAAAATATCCCCACGTGTCCGTAAAGTATTGGCCGACTTGTGGGCAGATCGCACCCGATCCATACTTGTTATTGCTTCAATAGCTGTTGGCGTTTTTGCCATTGGCTC
>QQUD01000244.1 GCA_008501785.1 Chloroflexota bacterium | reverse complement strand
TCTGGTACGATTGCCGATAATATTCGCTTTGGTCGCCTGGATGCGCCCCTGTCAGATGTGATTGAGGCAGCAAAGCTGGCGAATGCACATAACTTTATTTCTGCGCTGCCGGATGGTTATGAAACGCAGATTTTGGAAGGTGCTGTGAATGTGTCGGTAGGACAGCGGCAGTTATTATGTATTGCGCGGGCCGCTCTGGTCAACCCGCGTATTCTGATTCTCGATGAAGCAACGGCGAGTGTTGATACAGTGACCGAGGTGTTGATTCAAGAGGCTTTAGAAAAATTGATGAGGGGACGAACGGCCGTTATCATTGCGCACCGCCTCAGTACCATTCGCAATGCTGATTTAATTTGTGTGGTGGAAAACGGCCGTATTGCCCAACAAGGCACACATGAACAACTGCTGCAACACCGTGGCCTTTACCGACAGCTATATCGGGGCCAATTTTTATAGGTTGACTATTATTTCGTGAGCGATATTTCAATCTTGAACTATCAAAAAGCGAATTTAGGCATGGTTCACAGTGCGATAAAGATCAATAATTTAAGTTTGAACCATGCTCGAATTTGTAAAAAAGAACCGAATTATGTCAGAAAAAGATATGTCATTTGCCGATCAAGTGTTCCATCAATTCCTGGATTTATTGCGCTTCAAGCGTCAATATGGACATCGTTTTATTGAAGAGCACGGAATCAAACCGCGCGATTTATCAATACTCCTTTTTTTGTCTGAAATAGGGGGAGCAACGGTAGGCCAGACGCAAGCATACCTCCATCAAAGCGCAAGCACGACCTCAGCCCTTATTGCCAAACTCGAAAAAAGTGAACTTGTTACGCGCACGCGGCTAAAAGAAGACAATCGAGTGGTGCAAGTTGAGCTTACGAAAACCGGGCGACAAGTTATTGAGAATACGCCATTGGGCGGACTCCCATTACTACGACGCAACATGCGACAACTGTCGGAAGAACGATTGACACAAATAAACGATGTATTGGTGGAGATCATGCAAATGATGGAGGTAAACAATTAACCGTTTGTCCCGTTCCCCTGCTAATTTGTCTAGTTTGAGATAAACGGCCGTTAAACAAAAAAGCCACCCTTCAAAGGTGGCTTTTGATTTTCTAGTGGGCGCTGAGGGACTCGAACCCCCGACCCCTTCGGTGTAAACGAAGTGCTCTAACCATCTGAGCTAAGCGCCCTAACCGAAGGGAATTATAACGATTCTTCCGCAGAAAGCAAGCCCATTTTTTAAATTCGTGGCAGGACAATGCCTTGCTGTTTTTCCGGCGCAGATTGTAACGAGTCTGCTGTGTGCCATCGACAATTTGGCAGATGGCAGCTTCTTCTGAAACGCTACTACAAGTCCCAGAATTGTATTGACAAATCAAATAAACAAGGCTACCATATAATCATATCATCCTGTAATTACAAGTTGATCGATGCCAACTGCCCTCATAAAAGCAAACTAGTGTTCCGACCAACAAATATTGACGGATAACACATCTGAACGGAACACTTAAACTGAAACCATTTGCGCACGTTTTATCCGTCAAAAGATGTTGGTTTCAGTACTTGGAATGTTAACAATGCAGATGGATATGGGTTGTTTCAGGTTGTTTTTTCTACCGGAAATTGGCTCTGGAACTTTTCGACAAAACTCAACCAGAAAAGGAGGTGGAAAGAAGTTAAAAAGGTAAGCCGATGGTAATAGTGGATCATTAACTCTATTTTATTTTTAACTAAAGAGGAGAAAGATGAACAAAAGAACACTGTTGTTAATCGTATTAGTCATAGCTTTTTTGGCTATGCTAACTGCCTGTGGCGCACCGGATCAGACGGAGGATGTCGCCGAACCTGCTGCGGTTGCGGAGGAAGCAAACGTTGATGAAACTGCCGACGAGGCGGGAGAGCAACCGGATACTCCCAATTTTGAAGGTAAAAAAATTATTGTTGTTACCCAGACCGGTCGCTCAATTGGTGGTCCAATTGAAGATCATGCCCCAGAATGGGAGGCAATGACCGGCGGTGAGGTTGAGTTGCAGCAATTTGCCTTTGGCGAACTATTCGAGAAGATTATCACCGCTTTTGAGACCGGCTCCAATGATTACGATATGCTCGTTTTCCCCGCAGACTGGGCTGGCGATTTTATGGCACCGGGCCATCTTGAACCCATTCCTCAAACCATCCTAGACAGCATTGAACCCGATGACATCATTCCTCTATACGGTGAGCGGATCACCGCTTGGGGTCCCACCGTCTATGCCTTGCCTTATGACGGTGATGCCCATATGCTGTATTATCGCAAAGATTTGGTCAATCCTGAATCGCCGTTTGCTGCTGATTTTGAGGCTCAGTACGGCTACCCACTGGATGAACCTGTTACCTGGTCCCAATATTATGACATTGCCGAATTTTTCAATGGTCAAGAAGCAGAAACCGCTGGTGAATCTGCGCCAATTTACGGCGTGGCCGAAGCGCAGCGGCGCAACGCCCAAAGCTACTGGGTTTTCCTGTCTCACGCGGCCGGATACGCCAAAGTGCCGGGCAACCCTTGCTTCTTCTTTAGCTGCGATGATATGACCCCGCAGGTCAATAATCCAGGCTGGGTGCAGGCGTTAGAAGACTACATCAAATCTCGCGATCTGGGGCCGCCTGAGCAGTTGCAGTGGGACGTTGCCGATACGCGCGTGCAGTTCCCGGCTGGCGTGTCTGTGCTGAATATCGACTGGGGCGATGTTGGCCCCATCTCCTACAACCCCGAAGCCTCGGTTATTGCTGGCGATACCGGATTTAGCGTCCTGCCTGGCGGCGACCACTACTGGAATTATGAAACCGGAGAATGGGTCGAGGAAGAGAATGTGGCACCCTTCATCGCCTTTGGTGGTTGGATCATTGCTGTGGCTGCCGATAGTGATGCGAAAGAAGCAGCCCTCGACTTTGCTGCCTTTATGGCTCGGCCTGAGTTGGTTCAGCAACTGGCCGTTACCCCCGATACCGGCATCAACCCTTCACGTTACAGCCAGTTTGAAGATATCGATCTGTGGGTAAATTCTGGGTTCGACAAGGAAGGTGCAGAAGATTATCTGGATGCCGTACAGAACACCATCAACCACCCCAACGCGGTGCTAGACCTGCGCATCCGTGGCTCTGCCGAATATCTCAGCACATTGGATGTTGAAATCAGCCGTGCGCTTGCCGACGAGATTTCTCCACAGGAAGCCCTGGATAACGTGGCCGTACAGTGGGACGAAATTACAGATCGGTTAGGACGCGACGCTCAACTTGAGCAGTATCGCAGTGCAGTTGGTTTTGGCGAATAATAATATCGACTAACTTTAGAGCAGGTGTTGCGCTCATCCTCTTGGGTGGCGCAACACCTATCTCCACTTTGTCAGTCTTTAGGCTGTTCAAAGGAGAAACCTAATGGCAGAGTCTCAAACCCCCAGCGTCAAAGCTCACTTCAGCGATCGGGCATACGAGAGAAACATCAAACGGATATTTTTAACCCCAACGGTCGTCATTTTGTTGGCGCTCTCAATTTTCCCCTTGTTGTGGTCTTTGAGCATTAGTTTTACAGATTATCAACGAGGTGGCATTACAACGGAAGTAGCCGACCAAGACGCCGACGAGGAAACAGGGTTTTTAGGCCTGGGATTTAACTTGACCACCCGCAACTTCGTCCGCATGGTGAGCGACGAACGGTTACATACGGCCGTTAGAAATACATTGACCTTTGTCATATTTGGCGTCACTGTGCAGTACGTGGTTGGGTTTGGGCTGGCCCTGGTTCTGAATCAATCATTCTTTGGCCGAAACGTGGTTAGGGTTATCTTTTTAATGCCGATGATGATGACCCCGGTGGCGGCCGCCTACACCGGGCGCATGTTGTTCGATACCCGCATTTCACCCCAGGCACATTTGCAGCGGGAGCTGTCCACGCTGCTGGGGGCACAAATCTCAATCCCATGGTTAACGGATGGTATTTGGGCCACGGTGGCCATTATTTTGATTGACAGTTGGCAGTGGATACCTTTTATGACGCTGCTGCTGTTGGCTGGGATGCAAAGTATTCCAGAAGATATTTACGAAGCCGCGCGGGTTGACGGTGCGAATGCTTTGCAGCTTTTGCGTAAGATCACGTTTCCAATTCTCTTGCCCATTTCGATTACGATCATTTTGATTCGAGGGTTAGAAATCTTTAAGATCATCGATATTATTGTGGTCACTACCGGCGGCGGACCAGGTTCAGCCACGGAATCGTTAACGATGTATATTTTTGACACAGCCCTGACATTTGGCAATTTTGGGTATGCTGCCGCAATTTCCTATGCACTCTTGGTGCTGGTGGTAATCTTTGCCACGCTTTTTCTCACGCTGGCGCGTCGAATTTCACCCCAAAGCGTGGGGTAAGGAGTCAACAGATCATGAAACAAAAGTGGTGGCAAAGAGCGTTATTGTATTTCATTGTAATATTTTGGTCGTTTGTCTGTTTGTTCCCTTTTTATTGGTTATTTACCACTTCCTTTAAACAACCTCTGCACGTGAGTCGGGGGCCTCGTTATATGCCATACGTAGATTATGAACCCACCGGTGAACATTGGCAGTATTTGTTCGATGAGCAGTTTGAGAGCCTTGTGCGCCATTTTGGCAACAGTCTGATAGCAGCCTCTGGCAGCACCATTTTGGCTGTGGTTATCGGGATGATGGGCGGGTATGGGCTGGCACGATACAGTTATTACTGGCGTGGCCTGGGCTGGCGAAACGAAAATATTGCGTTTTGGATCATATCGCAGCGGTTTTTGCCGCCGGCTCTGTTTGTGGTGCCGTTCTTGCTTATATTCTCCAGCCTCAACTTGATCGACACCCACATTGGCCTGATTTTAGCGTATACCATGTTCAATATTCCCTTTGCGGTTTGGATTATGCGCGATTTCTTTATGACCCTGCCGCTTGATTTAGAGGAGAGCGCCTTGGTTGACGGTGCGACCCCCTGGCAAGCGTTTATGCGGGTTGTATTGCCGATGAGTACGCCGGGGCTGGTTTCAGTGGCGATTTTCTCATTTGTATTTTCTTGGAATGAATTTTTGTACGCCCTGATGCTGACAAATTTTGATGCCATTACGCTGCCGGTGCTGATTGCGGGTCAAAACAATACGCGCGGCATTCAGTGGTGGTTTATTTCGGCACTCACTTTAGCTGCCGTTACACCGGTTATTTTAATTGGCCTGTTCTTGGAACGATACATCACCAAAGGGCTAACAGCCGGAGCCGTCAAAGGTTAAAGGCGTTAAGGAAAAAGCTATGAAACGCGAATTATTGATGGGCATTGATATTGGCACGCAGAGTACACGTGCTGCTTTGTTGACATTGGATGGCCAGGTGATTGCTAGCGCCGGTCGTTCGCAAGAGATGCACACGCCTCGTCCTGGTTGGGCGGAACAAGACCCTGATACCTGGTGGAATCACGCCTGCGCTTGTATCAAAGAAGCGATGGTACAAGCTAATGCAACCCCTGATGAAGTGCTGGCTATTGGTGTGGGTGGGCAGATGCACGGTACAGTGCCGCTCAACGCCGATGGTGAGCTGTTGAGTCACGAGGTCCAGCTTTGGTGCGATAAACGCAGTGCAGAGATCGTTGATGCGTTCAAACAACTGCCGGTGGCAAATATCGCTTATCGGCAAACGGGCAACCCGCCGGTGGCCAACTGGATTGGCTTCAAAATCAAGTGGTTGCAGCAACACGCCCCTGACCTGTACGCCAACACCTGGAAATTTATGGTGCCCAAAGATTTTATCAATTTCAAGCTGACGGGCGTGCCATCAATCGATTATTCTGAGGCATCGGGTTCATTTTTGATGGATGCGGCTACCCGGCAGTGGTCGGGCGAACTACTGGAGCAACTGGGGTTGGATGGCGAAAAATTGCCTCCTATTCAACGCTCTGCGGATGTGATTGGACATGTTATCGCAGGTGCGGCGGCGGTAACTGGGTTGGCCGTTGGGACGCCGGTTGTGGCTGGGGGTGGTGATATGCTCTGTATGCTTCTCGCCGCCGGGTTGATCGAACCGGGCGCGGCTTCAGACATCACTGGCACTTCGTCCATTTTCTCGGTATTTACTGAAGCACCGGTGTATGACGAGCGGCTGATGAATTTGCACCATGTCACCGATGGCTGGATTCCCTTCGGCATTACTGATTCAGGTGGCGTTTCACTCAAGTGGTTCAAAGATAATTTCTGCCAGCACGAAATTTCGCAGGCCGAAGCCCAGGGTATCGACGTATACGATATCCTCAATGAACGAGCGGCAGATGTACCACCTGGCAGCGAGGGCTTGCTTTTCTTTCCTTATTTGATGGGTGAACGCACGCTGGGTACACCATACGCTCGCGCCAACTTTTTTGGAATCACCCCCCGGCATGGCGTGGGAGCGATGGTTCGGGCAATTATGGAAGGCGTTAGTTTTGAGCTGAAACGGACGTTGGAAATTGTGGAGAGCGCGGGTCATCAGGTGAACGTTATTTATCACAGCGGCGGCGGGGCGTATAGCGATCTGTGGTCGCAGATTAAAGCCGATATTTACCAGAAACCGGTCTCCATTTTTGAAAACAGTGAAGGCGGCATTTTGGGTGCAGCTATTCTGGCCGGGGTTGGTGCTGGCGTTTACGAAAACGAAACTTCCGGCGCAAAACGCTGTTTGCAAGTGAAAAAAACTTTTATTCCCAATGAAGCAATGGCGGAGCGCTACAACTATCAATTTGCTCTGTTCAAAGAAGTGCATGATTTGTTGCAGGAGCCTTTTATTAAATTGGCAAAAATGCCGTAAAGAATGGTTTTCCCGGATCGAATGGGGAAGAAGGAAATAGGACGCAGATTAACTCAGATTAACGCGGATAAAGAGTCGAAAGATATGCAAAAGCAACTTATTCAACCTATGGTTATGACTGTAACCGGGCCGGTTGAACCGGATTCGCTGGGCCTGACCGATGCCCATACTCATACCTGGATTGAGCCGGTGCCGGGTACGCAACCCGGCCTACCCATCCTGAACGACCAGATTAATATTACCGCCGAACTGATTGAGTTTCGTGAATCGGGTGGGGGGTGTCTGGTTGATTGTCAGCCTGGGGGGTGTGGGCGAAACGGCCGTATTCTCCGCAACCTATCACAAGCCAGCGGCGTGCATATTGTGGCCTGTACCGGTTTTCATTTGCGACAATACTATCCCCCAGATTACTGGCTTTACCAACCAACTGTGAGCGTAGACGAGGCAAAGGCATACTTTGTCGAAGAAATAACCACTGGCCTGCGAGAAACACAACATCTGGCTCAGCCGGTGCGAGCCGGATTCATCAAAATTGCCTGCGAAGCAGATATCCAGGATACCCCAGGCCATCTCATTGAAGCGGCCGCATTGGCGGCAGTTGAAGCCGGTGCAACGATTGAAGTTCATACCGAAAAAGGGGCCGATGCGGAGAAAATTGCCCAACGTTTTGAGCGGCATGGCTTGTCGCTGAACCGGCTTGTCCTTTGCCATGTTGACAAACGGCCGTATGTGGGGCTGCATCAGGAGTTGGCTCAGGCCGGAGTGACCCTGGAGTACGACACCTTCTATCGAACCAAATATGAGCCGGAGCAGAATGTGTGGCCGCTGTTGCAGAAAATGGTTGCAGCAGGGTTGGAGCGGCAGGTGGTTATTGCGACCGACATGGCTGAGGCGGCCATGTGGAGCCGGTTGGGTGGTCAACCAGGGCAAACTGCTTTCACCGGTCAAATTCTGCCCCGGTTGCAAACACTCGGCTTTAAAGAAAAAACCATCCAGCATTTGATGGGGGGGAGTATTGCCAGACTGCTGGCGTTCCCCATCAAGTAGCGAGATTGAAAGAGCGCTTATACAAGGAGATAAACAATGAAAAAAAAGCAGGATATACCGTTTACTTTTGGGGTAAATATTCCTGAGGCAACGTTAGATAAATACGACAATCACATTATCCGCACCCTGTCTTCCATGCAGGGGCAATATTTTGATACCGAAAGCTACGAGGCAATGCTTTTGGAAGATGACCAGGTTCTTTACGAGGTGTTTGAAATCAAGCGGCCTGAGATCGCTGGCGAACTCCTGACCGGTCTGTCAGTGGTGCATCCCGGTAAAGTGGGTGATGAATTTTTTATGACTAAAGGTCATTTTCATACAGTGCTGGAAACCGCTGAGGTCTATTACTGTTTGCAGGGGGAAGGGTACATGGTCATGGAAACTCCTGAAGGTGATTGGGCCGTGGAGGAATTGCGTCCTGGGCGCGTGCTGTATGTGCCGCCGCGTTGGGCGCATCGTTCTGTTAACAGCAGTGCAGACGAGGATTTGGTGACGTTTTTTGTGTATCCCGGTCATGCAGGTCACGATTATGGCACCATCGAGGAACAGGGGTTTCGCAAGCTGGTGATTGAAGAAAACGGCCGTTCCAAAATCATCGATAATCCACGTTGGCAGAAACCGGAGGAACGATCATGACAAACCTAAAATCATGCCGTGTTTTGGTGACGCCGACGTCATTTGGCCGTGACGATGACCGTATGCGTACCGAACTTGAGGCCGCAGTGGGCGAAGTGATCTACAATCCCACCACACGCCCGCTGACGGCGGCGGAGTTGGCCGATTTATTGCCCGGTTGTCACGGTTACATTGCCGGTCTTGATTACATCGACCGGACCGCACTGCAAGCTGCGGATAAACTCAAGGTCATTGCCCGATACGGGGCTGGCGTTGATCGGGTTGATATCGATGCCGCCAAAGAGCAAGGTATTATTGTCACCAACACGCCAGG
>QQUD01000323.1 GCA_008501785.1 Chloroflexota bacterium | reverse complement strand
TTGTGGCATCTGTTGATCCACAAACAATCGAAGACTTGAAATTTGCCCAGGCACAAATTCTTAACTTTGCCCAGCATCAAAAATATGCCCTCAAAGACATCGAAGTCGAAACCCTTCCCGGCGTCATACTCGGACACAAAAACTTGCCGGTTAACAGCGTTGGCTGTTACATTCCTGGTGGACAATACCCGATGGTTGCCTCCGCACACATGAGCGTGCTGACCGCCAAAGTAGCCGGTGTCAAACGCATCATCGCCTGCACCCCACCGATCAATGGCGAACTGCCAGCCGAAACCATTACCGCCATGCACTTTGCCGGAGCCGATGAAATTCACCTCATTGGTGGCGTCCAGGCAATCGCCCGCATGGCCCTCGGCACAGAAACAATGGAACCGGTAGACATGATTGTGGGTCCAGGCAATGCATACGTAGCCGAAGCCAAACGCCAACTGTTTGGCACAGTAGGCATCGATCTATTAGCTGGACCAACTGAAGTTTTGCTCGTTGCCGATGACACAGTCGATGCTGAGATGGTCGCAGTTGACTTGCTCGGTCAAGCTGAACACGGTCCCACCTCTCCTGCAGTATTGATTACCACCAGCGAAAAACTGGCAAAAGAAACCGAAGTTGAAATTGCACGACAACTCGAAACATTGGCAACAGCCGATATTGCCCGCGTCTCCTGGCGCGATTACGGTCAAATCATTTTGGTTGACAGTCTGGAAGAAGCATGTGCTGAAGCTGATAAAGTCGCCAGCGAACATGTGCAAATCATGACAAAAGATGATGACTACTTCCTGGAAAACATGACCAACTACGGCGCACTGTTCATCGGACCACGCACCAACGTAGCTTATGGTGATAAGGTGATTGGGACCAATCACACCCTCCCAACCAAGCTGTCAGCACGTTTTACCGGTGGACTCTGGGTAGGAAAATTTATCAAAACAGTGACGTATCAACGCGTAACGACGGATGAAGCCAGTGCCATGATTGGCGACTACTGCTCCCGCCTCTGCGCCATCGAGCGCTTCTGGGGACACAAAGAGCAGGCAGATTTGCGCGTCAGACGATACGGAAAATAGCAACCAATCCAGGTGCATTGCACTTTCCTAAGTGCGGCTGCACCTGGCCCTTTACAAGTGCAATGCACCAAAGAAGGTGCAATGCACTTTTTAACAAACCATATGAACGATAACTCAATGCAAGGACAGGTGGCGATTGTCACCGGTGGGGCGGGAGGAATTGGTTCGGCAATTTGCCAGCGTTTGGCGCAAGCAGGTGCATCTGTTGTAATTATTGACCTGGCTTTAGAGAAAGCACAGTCAGTCGCTGACTCATTGCCGGGTGAGCAGCATTTTGTCTCAAATGCGTCCATTACAAATAGTGAAGAACTGAAAGAACTAGCAGATCAACTGCAAACACGCTACGGCAAAGTAGATTTGTTGGTCAACAATGCCGGCGTCACAACCCCCGTTCCACATGATGACCTGGATGGATTGACTGACGAGTGGATTGATCGCATCTTTCAGATTAATTGGCGCGGCTCATTTGCCTGTGTTCGTGCTTTCAAGGAATTGTTGATGTCTGGTAACGGTGGAACAGTTGTGAACATCTCGTCGATTGCCGGAACAACTGGTGTGGGCAGTAATATCGCTTATTGTGCTTCAAAAGCAGCGATTGACTCGCTAACCCGTTCGCTAGGTCGTGCATTAGCACCTAAAATTCGGGTGGTGGCGGTAGCACCGGGCTGGGTACTTGGTGAATATGCAAAGCGCATGGACCCGGCTTATTTGCAGGCACAAGCCGACGAAACGCCGTTAAAACGTTTGGCTTTGCCTGAAGATGTCGCTGAGACTGTTTGGGCCATAGTCACCAAATTAACTTATATGACCGGCAATGTAGTTCCTGTTGATGGTGGGCGTCCTCTCGGAGTATGATTGGGCAATTCAGCCCTCAGCCCTCAGCACGCAGTCCTCAGCATCCAGCACTTTCTTAGTTGGCTGGCTGACGGGCTGAAATGCTGACCAGCTTTAATGGAGATAAACGATGAAAATTAAGTGGCTCGCTCATGCCTCATTTCTTATTGAAGGGGATGGTTTGCGCATCATCACCGACCCGTACGAACCCAACGAGATTATCAATTTGCCACCGGTGACGGAAACGGCCGATATTGTTGTGCGCAGTTCAGATGACGACGAAGCCCACTGCTTTATCGACACAATCCCACCTGGATTTGAACTGGTCACGGCCACCGACATTGTAGACACGGGCGCAACCGCCAAAGACGTGGCCTTCAGCGCCATCTGGTCACAAGAAAGCTTCGCAAAAGACATCGTGCGTGACAATGCTATGTATCGCTTTACGTTAGAAGGCATCCACATCACGCACATGGGCGACGTCGGAAATGCGCTTACCGATGCGCAAATGGATGCATTGACCGGGACCGACGTGCTGCTGGCACTGGTTGGCGGACATCCCACGATTGATCTAAATGATTTACATAACGTTATTGAGCATATTCAGCCCAAAGTCATCATACCCATGCATTATCGCATTCCTGGCCCCAGGTTTTTCATGCTGCCGATAACTGATTTCACATCACATTACCCTGATAAAATTGTTGAGTGGTCTGACAGCACAGAAGTCGAAATAACGAAAGATTCACTGCCCGATCAAACGCGGATTTTTGTCTTAAAGCCCACCCTCTTTAGACAAGAAGCAAATGCGTAACACATAGCAATCATGATAATGATGCTTTGAGATTATTCCGAGCACGTATACCGGATAAACTCACCACAATCCAGGGAAGAAATGACCTCGGCATTCGTCATTCCGAAGTCCGCCGAGGAATCCCATTTTTCAGAACTAAAGACCCCCAGAGTGTGTCAAGCTGTGGCAGCAGGTTGGTTGATTGTGAAAACGCTTTGGCATAACCAGCTTTCGTTTCATCAGCGAGCGTGGATAATTCTTCGCGAGAAAGTGGAGGCATGTCAACGGCCGTTGCACTTCGACTCGTCGCAGATTGAACCGCTGCAAACAAGTCCGCCAGCTCTGAAATTTCAGTTTCTTCGGCAATAATGCCATCTTTCGTTGAGCATAATCATCACTAATTTCCATACCGTCCTGAGTTGCTTCCGCTTTCATTTCCGCAACTTGTTCGATGATATATTGCTGGACCATGCCTAACGTTACTTTGTAAGTAGTGGTGCCACGCAGCGATTCTGGAAACAATGTTTCAGTCAGCAACGTACTGGCCCAAACCGCAACCGTAAAAAATGAGCGTATCGTGCGTTCAGACACGCTCAACATTAATGCTAATCACTTACAGTTCGAGCCGCAGCGTGGCAATTTGGTATGGTTTGATAGGCAAGCGGACTGATTTTTCTGAGACATCCAACACCGCCTGATTTTCTTCAAGCAGGTTGCAGCGATAGGCAGCGCGGATTGGAAAACTAGTGGTTACTGTCACTGGCCCACGGCTGCGCTCATTTTCGTAGAGGCGCACGATTAGCCCATTGCCATCCTCTGCTTGTTTGACGGTTTCGATGATCACGTTGTTTACATTGACAGATAAGAGTGATGCAGACAGAGTACCATCGCCACCAGTGACGCGGCGTAGGATAAGGGGGTTGTTGAGGGCGTAGGCAGAAACGGCCGTTTCTGCCCGCCAATCCCCCACATGCGGCAGCAAACTATACGTGAACCGATGCTCACCTTGATCCGCATTGGGGTCGGGATGGGATGGACTGCGGAGCAGCGTCAACCGCATTACATTATCTTGAATATCATGCCCATATTTGCAATCGTTAAGCAAACTGACGCCGTAATCTCCTTCACTCAAATCGACCCATTTGTGTGCACAGCTCTCAAACCGCGCCCAATCCCAAGACGTATTGCGATGCGTAGGTCGCTGCACATTCCCCCACTGCACATCAAAGGTCGCCACCGGACTTAACACATCCACCGGGAAGGCAACCTTGAGCAGCACAAACCGCTCACGCCAATCCACCCACGTGTCAAAATCAATCCGCCGCTCGCCCCGACACAAAGTGACATGTTGCACAAGTATGCTGTTCCCCAAGCGCCGCTGGATTTCCAAACCAACTCGCAGTGGGCCTTCTTCGATAATGGTCAGGCTGTGTGCGGGTTCGGGAAACCATTGTTTGTCATCATAAAAAATGTCGATGTCCCACGCATCATAATTCATGGGACGATCTTCAAACGCTTGCAAAACATTAGCCCGTTCTCCTGCTGGCAACACATTGCGTTCAACTTCTTTGTCAAATAAGGCAACCATTTCACCAATCTGATCAAACTCAACGCGCAAAATCTCGTTTTCCAAAACAAAATTACCATGATGTTGGTAAGCTTTCAGATTCGTTTGCGGATTCGCTGATTTTTGATCGACAATGCTCAATGCCACAGCACCATAAGGTTCGATGAGCGGTAATTCAACAAGCACCCCATCTTTCACTGGCTGTGTGAACAAAACTTGATCATCCTCTACATTGACAACGGTTTGTCCTTCACGCAGCTGTTCTGACAGCAAACCAATTTTCCTGCCACCAAATGAAGTGGGATTTATAGCGATAACGGCCGTTTCCCCAGCCAACCTCGACGAAAGTGCAGTCAAGGCAGTATCACGCAGTTCCTCGCCTATGGCACGAATCGTTTCGTAATCTTTAGCGCTGTCTTCATACACCTCTGCAATGGATGAACCGGGCAAGATGTCGTGGAATTGGTTGAGGCAAAGCAGCTGCCAAGCCCTCGTTAAATCTTCATGTGGATATTGGTAGTCTGTAACGAGAGCCGCCCAAGCTGCCAGGAATTCAGCGTCGTGCAGCAGAAATTCGCTTTTGCGGTTGCTGCGCTTATTGTGAGCTTGCGTGGTATAAGTGCCGCGATGGTATTCGAGATAGAGTTCACCATTCCAGGTAGGCAATTGATCCCCGGAGTTTTTTTCTAAATTGCGGAAGAAATCGATAGAACGGCCGTTTCGCATCCTCGGTGCTGCCGGAAAAGCATTCAACTCACGAATATTCTCCAACATCTCGCGAGTCGGTCCACCACCCCCATCCCCATACCCAAACGACATCAGCAAATTTTGCTGCGATTCCTTTTGCTGCAAATTGATCCAGGTAGACATCACTTCCAGCGGCGATGCGTCCGAATTGTAGGTGGAAGGACGACGCACCTCCTTACTCATAAACGCGCCTTCATTTTGAGTGGTACTGAAATGCGTCAACACCTTGGTTCCGTCCAATCCTTGCCACCAAAAGCTATCGTATGGCATTCGGTTGTACTGGCTCCAACTGATTTTAATCGTGAAGAAATATTCTAGCCCAGCTTCTTTGATCAACTGTGGCAGGTTCCACGCATAACCAAACACATCCGGCAGCCACAGCACTGGGGATTCCACACCCGCCCCAAATTGTTCACGAAAATAGGTGCGCCCCAACAAAAATTGACGCGCTAACGCCTCGGCACCACTCAAATTACAATCCGCCTCCACCCACATACCGCCAATCGGCTCCCAACGCCCTTCAACCACACGCGCCTTAATCGCTTCCAGCAGTTCCGGGTAATCCTGGCTGATGTAGTCGTAAAGCTGCGGCTGGCTTTGGGTGAAGTGGTAATCGGGAAACTGCTCCATGAGGCGCAGCACGGTGTGGAAAGAGCGCCCCGCCTTGCGGCGCGTCTGCGCCAATGTCCACAGCCACGCTACATCAATATGCGCGTGTCCGCTAGCGATTATGTCTGCATCCAACGGCGGCCCCGCTTTTTTAATGCCAGCTTGCAGCGCGGCATGAGCGGTTGGTACGCTGGCATAAAAATCGTCTTGCATTGGCTCGCGCAAATCAAGCACCTGAAATGCATCGTTGAGCGCATTGTAGAGGCGGTCTTTGGCGGGTTCGTTGTCGTCTAGCTGATCGGCAATGCCCAACGCCACCCGAGTCGTGGCGATAAAATCACGGGTTGGCTGGTCGATTTGCACCACTGCACACGGGCGCATAAAGAGTTTGGCAGCACGTTCAACTTTGAACACGCCACCCTGGCCTGTCCAGCCGTGGAGAGTGAGTTGGTGAGAACGGCCGTTACACCACTCCCTTTTCAACAAAATCTCCTGATGATGCCGGTCACAGGCTCCAAACGCCTCGCTGTCGACATATACCAGCGTTTCTGGATGGCTAAAATCTTTGGCATCTCCCAGTGGCAAAAATAGCGCCACGGGCTTATCTGCTGACCAGTCAGATGGAACCAAAAAAGTGGTTCGCATCACAAAATCTGTCTTCCAACTCCCCCAATACGTGTTGGGGGTAATTGTTTCCCAATCGCTGTCATCCTCATCAAGAGCAACAGGGGGATCAACCTCAGGCCCAGACAAAGTTTTGTAACGAAAATCTTCTAACCACAGCCGCTGCCGGTACACGAATGGTTCAATTAGCTCAATTCGTTGTGCGATTTTTTTTGATGTCCAACGTATATTGTGAATCATAACTTTTGCCCTCAAATGGATTATCGACTAGTTGTATGAATGGTTTGTAAACCAACCAGGGACACATCACTTTATGTTCTACGACATTGTACGAACGTTCAAAGATTATCCATTATATTGGGTCAACTGTCAGACTCAGTTTTTTTTGATCTAGCCACTTCTCAAATCATTGATGCGCTTGCAGGTGATATTGATTGATTCATTTCAAAAATCTAATCAAATGATGGTTCATAACAACGTACTTCAAAAACCGCTGGCGGACAATCACCACGCGAAACGGCATCATCATGCATACACCATAAACAACTTTCCAAAGCTCCCACTTGATGGTTTCGGTTTCATGAACGGTGTCCAAACGACCACCATATTCAATCCACCATAGCGAGCTGCTTCATCCGAATCCATCACAGAGCTTTGTAATTATGTAACAAAAATGGTAACTACTAACCCAGATTGGACCAATTTTCTCTAGTAGTGCGACACATTTACGCATAAAAATTGGTCCAATCTTCGAGAGGCTTGGTAGTTACCAAAAATGTAACAAGCGGTAGAATCAAACGTTCATGGCAGATAACAAACATTTAGGTACAATCGATATAATCAGTGGGAAATCAACTATGAGTAAAAAAGCCCCTACTTCAATCGATGTCGCTAAACAGGCCGGTGTGTCTCAACCAACAGTCTCGCGTGCATTTGACCCAAACACCAGCGTTGCGCCAGACACACGCGAACGTGTGTTGCAGGCTGCCAAAAAGCTTGGCTACAAACCCAACGTGATTGCTCGCAGCTTGAGCACACGGCGCACCAATATTGTGGGGTTGGTGATGGCCAATATCGCCAACAGCTTGTTTTACCCAAACGTGCTAGAACAAATCACCAATCGGTTGCAAATGAAGGGGAAGCAGGTACTGCTGTTTAGCGTGCCACTAGACAAACCGGTAGACGACTTCCTACCGCGCGTGTTGGGCTATCAAGTTGATGGCCTCATCATCACTTCAACAACCCCCTCCAACGAAATTGCTGACGAATGCGCCCGCAACGGCACACCCGTCATCCTTTTCAATCGCTTCGTGGAAGGGTCCAGTGCCAATTCTGTTTGCTGTGACAATGCAAAAGGTGGGCGGCTGGTGGCTGATGCACTGTTAAAAGCGGGTCATCAGCGATTTGGTTTTATCGGTGGCCCTCCCACCACTTCTACCCACATGATGCGCGAAGCTGGATTCCTGGGCCGCTTAAAAGAACATGGGTTTGAAAACGTTTTGTGTGAATCAGGGGCGTTTACCTATCAATCGGGGCAAGATGCGGCACGTCGTTTACTGGCACATGACACACCACCAGATGCTATATTTTGCGCAGCCGATGTGATGGCGCTAGGTGCTATGGATGTGGCCCGTTATGAGTTCGGCCTGAAAATACCCGAGCAGCTTTCGGTAATTGGCTTTGATGATGTGCCGATTGCATCCTGGCCAGTTTACAATTTGACTACTATTCGCCAGCCAATTAACCGGATGATGGATGCAATCATTGATTTAATAGACAATCAGGAAGACGGTACTGCGACCAGTCAATACAAATTACACCCTGGTGAGTTAATCAACCGGGGATCAGCCAGGCTGACTCATGCTGAATCCTCTGTGGGGATCGTTTAACAAGACCTTGGGGTTATTTGGCAGCCTTTTCGCCCTCATCGTCATTTATTCGGCAATGAGCATTCCGTTAGCGATGACGTAATTATATTTGTGGGTGGTGCGCCTGTTACCCAAGCTTATACCGATTGCTGCGGTGCAGATGGCTATGCACCGGATGCAAATTCACTGGTCCGGGAGGTGAGGAAAAAACTTAGTCAAATATTTATTCATTAAAAATAGTTCCCGTTGCTACGCCGATTTGTGTACCGGCACGGCCGTAATCATAATAAACGTAATATACGCCATCTTTCAATACCACGGATGACAGTTCCAATTCAAGCGTTTCCCTTGCCATTGGGTTTGGATCATCTGCGGGGCGCAAAATGGGGTTATTAGGGTTTCGTGTCCAATTACGGCCGTTTTCACTAAAAGCATAACCAATTCGCTCACCACTTTGGAGCATACTGGCGTAAAACAAACCCAACCCCATCTCATTAACGACAACATTCCCTTTCCAGGTTGAGGAATGTTCCCAACCTGTACTCAATTCCGGTTCAAAAATAGGGTCGCTTTCGGTGCGTTTTTCTTGTGTCGTTGGATCATTGTACTGTTGCCAGTTTAAACCATCATCAGAAGTTGCTAATCCAATCATAAAAACCTGATTATCCAAATTTGGTCTTCCCCAACCCTCACTGGCAAAGTAATATAAG
>QQUD01000663.1 GCA_008501785.1 Chloroflexota bacterium | reverse complement strand
GAAAATTGGAGTGTAATTCATGACAGATTCTTTACAGAAACCGGTGAAATTGCTAATTTTAGGAACCGGTACGTTTGCGATGGATGTTGCTGATTTGGTCAGTGACATTCCCAATCTTGAAGTCGTTGGTTTTGTCGCCAGTATGCCACCCTATGAACCAGGGTCTTTTATGCTAGAAAAACCCATCTATTGGGTGGATGAATTAACACAGTTTGATGACGCTTATCGAGCGGTTTGTGCCCTGGTAACAACCAAACGATACCATTTCACGCAGCAGGCTGAGGCTTTAGGCATGCGTTTTACCAGCGTCATTCATCCTACAGCACGTGTGTCACGTATGGCTACAGTTGCGGATGGGTGTGTGATCAATGCTGGGGTACAAGTGCCCACACACACACAAATCGGGCGGCATGTGGTCGTTAATCGAGGGGCACTACTGGGTCATCACAACACCATTCACAATCATGCAACC
This sequence comes from Chloroflexota bacterium, assembly GCA_008501785.1. The sequence continues at coordinate 8,405 of QQUD01000663.1, read as the reverse complement.
ATTTCGCCAGGTGCGGTGCTGGCCGGAAATGTGACCATCGGACAACGTGCCTGGGTAGGTGTCGGGGCCAATGTCTTGGAAAAACGAACCATCGGCGAACAATCGATTGTTGGGTCTGCCGCGCTCGTTACTCGAGATGTACCCGCTCGGGTAAAAGTGATGGGCATCCCCGCCAAAATTGTGGAAGAAGGGATTGACGGTCTTTAATTCTTTGCTCTGGCCGGTTGCGAATTGCGCTGGTTCCCTTCATCTCTGACCACATGAGCGGTTTGTGGTGGGAAACGGCCGTTTCCCACCGCCCCCCTCAATCTCCCCCAAATTTCTCACACCCCATTTGTTACATCGCACCATTCATTTGTTTCCACGAAGTTTGATTTTGATCGAATTTAGGCAATTTGCTTGACAAATAGAACAAACGACCTTATTATACCAACAGGTTAATTAACTAATTAGTTAAATAAGGCAGTCCACAATCATGAGGAGTAACGACGACAGACTAGACCAAACCTTTGCCGCATTGGCAAATGCAACACGGCGAGCGATTTTAGCGCGGTTAGCAGAAGGAGAAGCAACCGTCAATGAACTCGCAGAGCCGTTTAATATGAGCTTGCCAGCCATTTCTAAACACATCAAAGTATTGGAGCGTGCAGGATTGATCACACAGGGGCAAAAAGCGCAATACCGACCCTGCACCATCGATGTAACCCCCCTACAAGAAATTTCTAAGTGGACAGAGCAGTACCGCCATATCTGGGAGGCACGCTTTGACCGCATGGACGATTATATTAATCAACTCAATATCAAGGAGATAAGTAATGAGTAATAGCAAAATATCTGAAGATGCCGTGGTAATTGAACGTACTTTCAATGCACCCCAAAACCTCATCTGGCAAATGTGGACGCAGCCAGAGCATTTCAAAAAGTGGTACGGTCCACAAGGTTTCACTGTACCCGTTGCCAACATGGACATGCGCGTTGGCGGCAAGCGCCTGATTTGCATGGCGTCACCTGATGGCAGCATGAAAATGTGGACAACCGGCGAATACACAGAAATTGTCCCGACTGAGCGCCTCGTTTACACAGAAAGCCCGGCTGATGAAAATGGCAATGTGGTTTCGCCATCTGCCATGGGAATGCCTGAAGGGTATCCGACAACAACCGAAGTCACCGTGTTATTGGAAGACCTTGGCGGGCGCACAAAAATGGTGATGACGCACGCAGGTATGCCAGCAGACTCAGGCGCAAGCGGCGGTTGGAACCAAGCCTTCGACAAATTGGCAAACCATATCGAAACTGTTCACAGCGACCAATAATTAGATTAGAAAGGAAGCAAAAATCGATCATAAAAGGAGCAAATCGCCGGGTTTTTTATCATCAACGCGCACGACCTTGATGCAGTTCGGGTCTGGGGTGGGAAGGTCGCAGACGCAACCAACCACCCAATTGAAGTCCGTCCATTTCGAGCGACTGGGCGTGTCAGAGCGTAACCTCTATCTTTGATTGTCCAGCTAAATAATACTTGCGTCGAAAATCCCATGTCGTGCATGGGATTTTTGATGTATATACAAACGCGTGTTGCCTACTTCAAACAACCTCATTTTGCCTCTCGCAATGGCCGGTCTTCAGCCCCGTATCCTTCTTTGGTTTTTTGACCTCATGAGCAGTGTAGTTGGGAGAACGGCCGTTTTCCCAACTACCAATTTTTAACAAAAATAGGGTACACTACCCCTATGCGGTCATCATCCGATTTCTACGCGCTGTTGTCCAACCTGTTCCATCAAATAGATCACTCCCCTGACACGCCTCCCGTCGTTTCTCTAATGCAGTGGCAGCAATGGCCTGCCAATTCTCAGGAACAGCACCTGCTAAAAGACCTACAGACAGCTCTAACCGCTTTGCAAGCTCGTAACCATAAACGCCAATCACAGATGGAAACGCGCATGCGCGAGCAATCCACCCTGTTGGGAATTTCCCAAACGCTGGCCTCGGCTCTAGAGTTAAAACCAAGGTTAATGCTGGATCAGTTGCTTGTGATTGTCGAGTATACCCATTTAGGGCATTACCTTTTCCTGCACGTGACAGATTATTTGCACAAGAAACCTTATGAGTTGTTGCCATCGGCTATCACATTAGCAATTACGATTTCCACTTTCGCAAACCTTGCGAATTGCATGCCTTTGGCACATTTGAATTACCGAGTGTATCAAGCGGACAATTGCATCAATGATTACTCTTGATCCGTGTAAAACGTCTCCTAGCTAGGACTAGCGGCGTTGTTTTTTGCTGGTGCTTTTTGATGGAAGTACCGCACTGGAAACAAACAATATGAACGTTATTAAGGTAGCATCTCGATCTCGGACATCGCTTGTGGCAGGTGCCATAGCGGGGGTATATCGTGAAAATGGCAATGCTGAAGTCCAGGCAATTGGGGCGGGAGCCGTTAACCAGGCAATCAAGGCGGTCGCGATTGCCAAAGGGTATCTGGCAGAGGAAGGGATCAGTATTGTTTTTGTCCCCTCATTTGTAGAAATAGAAATTGAAGGTCAGGAGAGAACGGCCGTTAGGCTATCAGTAGAGAACCGCACACTTCCACAAAAGAAACAGGATGGCGACATCGCTGCTCCTATCAAATTAGAGTTGCACCCGCACGTGTCGTAATTCGCTGTTGGACCGTGCAAGGAAAATCGAATGAAGTCAGGGAATAAATCGAAGCGTCAGACTCGTCCTCACATTACTTACAAAACCAAAGATGATTTTTTACGATGGTTGAAAGCGCAGAATACTCACAAAAAACAGATGTTAGAGGAGCAGGCTGCACAAGACGCTTTGGCCATCTCGCAAGCATTGATGGTTTGGGCTGATGACGGTGGCGCAGTCGATTAGCTCAACTTTGTAGCTCTGCTTTGACTACCGAATTGGGGTTATAATTAATGGACACTTTCTACCAAATCGATAGGTAAAGGAGTGACCCATGACCAAGGTTAACAAACGCGAAAGGCTCAAGACCATTGGCGTGGCGGTTGGAATTGTGGTCTTTCTCTCTATTCTCTGCATGGTGATAAGCATAATAGGGTCTGTCACCTCGATCCGCAGGGCTGAGCCATACCAACACAGCGTTGACCTTGCTCTGAAGAGTCCAAAAATTCACCAAGCATTAGGAGAACCTGTGACAGTCGGGTGGTTTACACAGGGAGCCGTAAATGTCTCAAACGGGGGCGAAGCCCAGTTGTACATCCCGCTCCGTGGCCCGAACGACAGCGCAGCAATTCGCGTCAATGCCACAAATAGAAATGGTACATGGAAGTATTGGGCTATCCGTGTGGATACAGAGCGGGGAGAGCACATTGATCTGCTAGACCCGTAGGCTGGGCCTCTTGCTCTGGTCGGCCTTTGCGGCGTGGTAGTTCTTTTTTTGGTTTTTGACCATACGTAGAGGGTGGTGGGAAACGGCCGTTTCCCACCACCCCATCCCCACCAACTTCCCCAAACCCTCCCATAATCAAATCAATCCCAAATTATTATTTGTAAAGAATCAACATAAAGCCTAAAATCAAGGGTGTGAAGCACAAAAAAAGACCGCAATTGCGGTCTTTGAGGTCAGAAGTATGGGCGATGCAGGACTCGAACCAGCGACCTCTACGATGTCAACGTAGCACTCTAACCATCTGAGCTAATCGCCCTTAAAATAAGAGGTCAAAATTATACCAAGCTTCTTGTTAACGTCAATATAAAATGGGAAATGCGTGAATAACGACAGCAATCAAAGACCAGAATTAGGCGTACTAGGACTCCTGTTAGCAATGATCATTCTCGGGGTGATTGTGGCGTTTCTGGCCGACTTCAACAGGCTGCGATACGGCAATCTTGGTGCTTTAATTTGGATTGGCGTCACATTTTTCACCTTCGTTTTTGGCCTGCTTTATTACGCCCAGTTTGTGCTGCCTAAGCAGGGGCATGAAGGATGGGCTGAAGGCTTCGAGCTGCTTGTCAGGTATTACACTTCGATGTCTGAAAAGTATTTAGGTGGGTCCGGCAGCCAACGACAAAGTGCGCAGCGTTCCGGTCCAAGGCGTCGTGGCAGTAAAAAAACAAAAGTAAAGTTAACCCCGCAAAAACTACCTCCAAGCTTTACAAATGTACGCGCTGGCATTGTCCCCGGACATAAAATGATTACGCTGCTCAAAGGCAACGATTTTTCACGCGCGGCAGGCCCCGGTTTTGTCCTGCTCTATCGCAAAGAAAGAATCGACAAAATCATTGACTTACGCCCCCAAAAGCGATCCCAAGATGTAATTGGCACGACCCGTGATGGCATTCCGGTGGAAACAAATGTATCGGTCAATTTCCGTGTACAACAAGAACCAGCTAGACAAGCCTTTGATGGGCTTATCTACCCCATCGACAAAGATAGCATCTTCCCCATTAGCAACTTTACAAGCGTCGATGAAAATGGCTCTATTCGTTATTGGGATGACCAACTGGCCCCACTCGCTGCAGGCGAATTGAGCAACGAACTTTCCACCTACAATCTCGATGAACTGCAGCACACCTCCGGCGAACACAGCATCAAAAATGAAATCAAGCAGCGCATTCAGCGCAAAGTAAGCCGCATTGCAGCCGAGCATGGCCTGGAACTGATGGGCGTGGGCATTGGTCACTTAAAATTTCCGGAAAGCATTACGCAGCAGCGGATAAAAACGTGGCAAGCTGAATGGCAGCGCAAAATTGAAGTGAAACACGCTGCCGGGGATGCGGAAGCAACGCGGCGTATTAAACAAGCCCGTGCCCGTGCTCAAATCGAGATCATCGAACGCATTACACAAAGCATTGATGCGATGCAGCAGCAGGAAGATACCAACCTGACTGAAATTATCACACTGCGCATGATTGAAGCACTGGAGGAAGCCACCACAAATGATTCCGTGCAGGCATTAATTCCGCAGCAGGTGATGACGAACCTCGTTTTAGATGCCTCCAACCAGATGCAATCGTGGCTGTCGCGGCAAACGGGAGGGGAGTCATCATGACCTTCAACCGCTCATTTAACCAACACCCCCCAAGAGTGCAGACATCAGGGCAGCAAACAGGTTGGCTGCGTCTTGTTTTTTTGCTAATGCTGATTGCCTATTGGGTTTTTGCCTGGTACATGGAGCGCATTAATCTTTCAAACGTGCCGCTGCCTAATTTGATAGGCGCGGTTATTCCTTTTCCGTTACCGTCATCCTTGACGTTTTTGCGTGAACTATTTCATTGGCGCGTGCTGCGTCACTTTTTGCCGGTTATTGTGGGCGCGTGGCTGGCGTATGAAGCAGCGGCGAGCCTGGTGAAGGCACTGTATGATTTACCAGACAAACCCGGTGCGAAACGATTGTTGAGCCGCCTCATTCGTGCGCAAGCCCCTGCAGGAACGCCACTTCCGATTCAAAATGCAACGTTGGAAGATGTGCGCGGGCGGCATGTGCTGCTGCGTGTTGGTGGACCGGGCATTGTGAGAATCAATCGAGGTGATGTGGCAGTGACTGAGTTAAACGGCCGTTTCCACCGCATCCTCCCCGCAGGCATGTACAATCTGCACCGATTCGAATACATTCACGCTGTTCTCAACTTACAGCCACAAGAACGTTTCGCCACAAACATCCCGCTCGTGACACGAGACGGCATCCAATTTAGCGTTGATATTCACGTCTTATTTCAAATCAAGCCTGGACCCGAACCTGTCACCGCCACCCGTGAATTTCCTATGGACGAAGATGCGATTCATGCCGCTGCCTATGCGCAAACGGTTGTGGCAGAAAACAAGGTTCAGACCTGGGAATCCATCCCGCTAGGTAAGGCAAGAGGCATCCTGACGGGCATCATTGCCGGTTATCCGCTGGATGAAATTTTGGCACACAGCAGCAGCGCCGCTGAACCTTTACAAGTTATTCAGGCCGAACTGCTGCGTAAAACTCGCGCCGCCTTACGCCCACTCGGCATTCAATTGATTTCGCTGCATGTTGGCCGACTTGTTTTGCCAGAAGCTGTCACCGAACAATACATCAAATATTGGCAATCCCAATCAGATGCCTACATTCGCCTCAGTGTGGCAGATGGTGAAGCGACCGCGTTAGAAGAGATCGAGATCGCTCGTGCTGAAGCAGAAGTCACCATGATCCAGGCCATTTTAGAAGGGGTACAGCGGGCCAAATACGGCAACAACACAGCCAGTATGCGTGAAATTGTTGCGTTGCGCATGATTGAAGCGTTAGAAAAAATGGCCCGTCAATCCCAATCTTTGCAAGGTGTGCCGCCGCAATTATTAACCCAATTAAGCAATATTCGCCACCAGTTAGGCACTGGCCAACTGTCTAGTGACCCAGCCGAGCAGGATAACACATGACAACTATGTCTTCCTCAGCACCGGCTGCTGCGCTGCAAGAAGAGGCTGTAGAGGCGCTGCATCAAGCCATCAAGACGTTATTCCCTGATCCCAACCCGGATATTTTTACGCTCGATAATTATCAATTTCAGTTTAAGCTGCGCACCGGTTTGAAAAAAACCGCCATTCGCACGATTGAGCAGTCGCAGCGCATTAATCGCAGAAGTGGCAATTACCAACGTGCTGGCTTGTGTGAGTTTCATATCGGGCTGATTTACCTGGATTCAGGTGATTTTCGTGGTGCGCGGCAGCAATTTGCGCAAGCGCGGCAGCAGTGGTCTTTTGTGCATGAACCGGCCGCAGAAACGCTCTCTTTTATGGCGGAAGGGGTTGCGCATCATTTAGGGCATCATTATGAAGCGGCGATGGCGTGTTACACAAAGGCAAACCAATCGCTGCCACGTGTGCGGTTTGCTCTGCCTGCCCATTACAAAGATAAGGTTTATGACTCGTTGGCCAAACATATCGAGACGTATCAGTCGATGCTGCGGGAACAAATGTGGCCTGAGGAGGATGAGGAAGAAGCCCCCCTCTCTCCCCCCCCCACCATTTCCGAACCAACCACCGAACCCATCACACCTGTTCCCGCACAACCTACACCCGTCTTTGCCGATGGACCATCTGAACCCGCTGTAGAGGAAAAGCCAGAAATCATCGCTGCCCCACCTATCGTTAACTACGAAACCGAAACAACGCCCATTCCTGCACACCAATATTTGGGTGAACAATACGAATGGTTTTTAATCGACAAACAGCCTGAATCAGGGTTTTTTCCTTTGGATGTGCAGCAGGGGGGCTGGCTGATGGCCGACAAGGAGCCATCTTTGCGCAGTGGTGAACTGGTATTGGTGAAGGGACGCGAAGATTATCGTGAGTTAAACGGCCGTCTCATTACCGTCTCCCCTGTTCGCGCTCGCACCGCTTCCCGTGTCTACCTGGCCTGGCTAGACCGCACCCCCAAAATCACCACATCTGACAACAGCCCACCTCATGAAAATAACAACGTACAATTTCACATTACAATTTCACCAGATTTAGACCAAATCACCATTTCGCGAGATGATATTGTGGGCATTGTGGTGGGTTTTTGGCTCCCTGTCCAGATTCGGTAGAATAGGAAGGGAAGTTGTTAGCCGTTAGCCATTAGCCATTAGCTTAAAGCTAAAAGCTAAGAGCTAAAAGCTCATAGGGGAAAAATTCATGGGTGAACGAGTTCTCATCGTTGGTGCGACGCTAATTGATGTGAAGGGGAAGCCGACCGCCGGACTGGCTCCAGGCACGTCAAATCCTTCACATATCAGCGTTTCCAGGGGCGGCACGGCGCGTAACGTTGCCGAAAACCTAAGTCATCTTGGCGCAGAAGTGACGCTGATTTCGGCCGTGGGGCAGGATTTAACCGGGGATCGCCTGATTAAACAAACGGCAAATGCCTTTGTCAATGTTGACTATATCCAGCAAATTGAAGGTGAAAATACGGGTGCTTACATTGCCTTGTTAGAAACAACTGGGTCGCTGTCGGTTGCGTTGGACGACGTAAGCGTCATGAACCACATTTCCCCTGACTATTTGAATCGTAATCGGGCGCTTTTCCGCGATGCCGATATGATAATGATGGATGGCAGCTTGTCTGAGGAAGCGATGAAAACGGCCGTTCGCCTTGCCACTCATTACGAAAAACCATTGTGTGCAGATCCTTCATCGGCGCGGCTGGCTTATAAGTTACGGCCGTATTTGCCCGACCTGCACCTCGTCGTCCCCAACGAAGTCGAAGCCGCCGAGTTATGTCAATTCAACGTCCTAGACCGTGACGATCCCAACAAAATTTTACATCTGGCGCGGATGCTGGTGCAAAAAGGGGTAAAACACGTTGTGCTCACCCTTTCAGACTTTGGTCTTGACTATGCGACAACCATCGAAACAGGCTACATCCCGCCCCGCTACAGCGAAATGGTTGATAGCACAGGCACCGGGGATGCCGTTACCGCTG
>QQUD01000202.1 GCA_008501785.1 Chloroflexota bacterium | reverse complement strand
AGCAACACTCATCAGCTTCAATCCGGACACTGGGATTTGGCCCGTGTGCGCCACATGCGGTCCCCGGCACAAATCTTCAAACGCATCGTGTTTATACGTGCTAATCACTACCGGTTCCACAGATTTATTACCATATTCATCCACATTACCTTTCGTCAAACCCTCGATTAGTTCCAATTTGTATGGCTGATCGTGAAAAATGGCTTGGGCTTCCTCTGCACTTACTTCTCGATAGTGCAAAGCATGATTGCCTGTTGCAATTTGGCGCATTCGTTTTTCCAGCTTCACTAAATCATCTGGCGAAAACGTGCGACGATTGCCATATCCATCAACTCCTAAGTCGAAATCATAGTAAAAGCCATTTTCAATGGGCGGCCCAATGCCCAACTTGGTATTTGGATACAGCTCAAGCACCGCCTGCGCCAACACATGCGCAGCCGTGTGCCGAATTCGATACAATTTTGAATCTTCATAAGCTACATCATTTTGATTTAACATCGTAACCTCCAAAATCTATTCTCATCGTCGGAGTTGAGGCTTTAGCCGGGTGGTTTGACCCGGCTAAAGCCTCGACTCCGTTTACGAGGAACAAAAAAGCCGCTCATCTGAGCGGCTTTTTTTAAATTACTTGCTTGCTTTTTACTAAAACGCCACTCAAAGCTCCATCGATTTGGTTGTGATCAAGGTGGTCGTGTTGGTGATGAAATCGGCGACAGAAACAGCGCCCCGATTTTCATTTTCACGAGTGCGAACGGCAACGGCCGTTTCCTCCGCTTCCTTATCCCCAACCACCAACATGTACGGAATCTTCTGCAACTGCGCATTGCGAATCTTCTTGTTCATTCGTTCACCAGCGGAGTCAACTTCAACTCGTATACCAGCAGATCGCAGTTTGGTCGCAACCTCGTTTGCATACGCAATGTGTCGGTCTGCAATTGGAATCATCATTACCTGCACCGGAGCCAGCCACAGCGGGAACGCGCCGTTGAAATGCTCAATCAGGATACCGACAAACCGTTCCATGCTGCCGAACGGGGCGCGGTGGATCATGACGGGTTGGTATTTTTGACTGTCAACGGCCGTATACTCCAACTCAAACCGCTCTGGCAGCAAAAAGTCTACCTGCACCGTACCCAACTGCCATTCCCGCTTCAACACATCACGGAAAATGAAGTCCAGTTTGGGTCCGTAGAAAGCTGCTTCACCTTCTTCAATCGTGTAATTCATGCCCACTTTGTCAGCCGCTTTTTTAATTGCCGCAATGCCTTTTTCCCACATTTCCGGCGCACCAGCGTATTTGTCGCTGTTCGGATCATTGACTCCAAGTCGTGCGCGGAAGTCTGAGAAACCCATTGTCTCGAATACATGTTGAATCAGGCTGACGACGCCAATAAACTCTTCTTCTAGCTGGTCTGGCGTCACAAACAGATGCGAATCATCTACCGTGAAGCCACGGACGCGCGTCAGGCCATTAAGCTCACCACTTTGCTCGTAGCGATAAACCGTGCCGAATTCGGCCAGTCGCAGTGGCAAATCACGATAGCTGCGCGGTTCGCTTTTGTAAATCTCAATGTGGTGCGGACAGTTCATCGGCCGCAGCATGAACTTTTCATCATCGACATCAATCGGCGTGTACTGACTATCTTTGTAATAAGGATAGTGCCCACTTTTGATGTACAGGTCCAGCTTGCCAATATGTGGTGTAATAACCGGCAAATAACCACGCTCAACCTGTGCCTGTCGTAAAAAGCCTTCCAACGTTTCACGTAAAATGGTCCCCTTTGGCAGCCACAGCGGCAAACCAGACCCAACCAACTGCGAAATATGGAACAAGCTAAGCTGTTTGCCCAGGCGACGATGATCGCGAGCTTTGGCTTCTTCAAGCAGCTTCATATATTCATCTAGCTCGATGCGATTGTTCCAGGCTGTGCCATAAATGCGCTGTAGCTGCGGCTTGTTTTCATCTCCACGCCAGTATGCGCCACCGGTGCGCAGCAGCTTGACGGCATTTGCTTTTACCTTTTTGGTAAATGCAACGTGCGGCCCCCGACATAGGTCTACAAATTCACGATGTTTGTAAATGCCAACATCAGACACAGGTTCGCTGGTCGGGTTGCCGTTTTCGTCTAATTTACCTTCTGCCAGATTTGCGATCAACTCCAGTTTGAATGGCTGATCTTTGAAGAAATCGAGTGCTTCTTCAACAGTCATGGTGGACTGCTCAAATTTTGCATTTTTCTTGAGCAGTTGTTTCATCGTCTTTTCGATATTTTCGATTTCTTCTGGCGAAAAGGTGAGTGGCTTGCCATTTTCGTCTTTTCCCAGATCGAAATCATAGTAAAAACCATCTTCAATCGGCGGACCAATCGCCAATTTCGCTTCAGGATAAAATTCAAGCACAGCCTCTGCCATCACATGCGCGGCGGAGTGCCGAATTTTGTACAAGTTGGATTGCTCGTACGGGATATTATTTTCCTCTGACATAGTGCCTCCAGATACCTTTTAAAATAAAAAATGCCATCACCCACATTTTGGGGCGATGGCACCGCGGTTCCACCCAAATTCGATAACCTGTTTGAGGTTACTCTTCGTTACGGCCGTTAACGGAGCCACCCGAACTTTCTTAAAAAGAGGGCAGACCAACAGTCTGCCCCAAAATAGCAAACGCGTGGTTTGCTATCACCGTTCAGAACGTCACTCGTGGGGGGTATTGCTGCACAGTTAACTTGTATTGGCTTACAGCTCAAGTGTTCCGAATCAACTTGATTTATCAATGCTTGACTAAAGAACACTAGGCCGAATACTCTCTTGAAGTGATTGTGCAACTACATGTCCCACTCTACGTATTAGGGTATATGACCATGTTAAGTGGAATCCATTATAAAATAGGGTCACGTAATGTCAAGGGTGACACACGTGTGAATTCTCGAAATCGATCATCCCACAAACCGTCGATTTCACCAACTTTGCGTGCAACTGAAACTTTTCCTGCTAAACTGCGTAATAAGGGTTGTCAGGAGATTAATAAGTTGAACGAAGAACAGGTTTGGCTAGAACAAGCGAGGGAAGGCGATAAAGAAGCCTTCGGAAAAATAATACAGGCATACCAATCGCCGGTTTACAATCTGGCATACCGAATGCTGAACAACTCTGGTGAAGCTGAAGAAGCAGCGCAGGAAGCATTTATTCGCGCTTATACGCGGCTAGATAGCTACAATCCGAATCATAAGTTTAGTACCTGGCTGCTTTCAATTACATCAAATTATTGTATTGACCAGATTCGGAAGCGTCGCGCAATTTTGCTATCGATTGATGAACCTTTAGCACCGCACCCGGCTTTGATGTCCGACAGACGCAAAGGCCCGGAAGCAAAAACGCTTGAAGGTGAACAGCAAGATATGGTGCAGACGCTGCTGCAAGAATTACCGGCAGATTATCGGCAAGCTGTGGTTTTGCGCTATTGGCATGAATTGTCATACGAAGAAATTGCAGAAATGATGGATACGACCGTGAGCGCGATTAAATCAAGATTATTCCGCGCACGTAAACAATTGGCAGAAGTTGGCATGGCCATGAATTTGAACCCATCGTATGAAAATGCGGTGGCGAGTTAATGAGAATGCACTCAGGTGGCTCGGTCAGGAGACCGGCCACAGCAATTGGAATAAAACGTTATAGGAAACAAAACATCTAATCCTGATGGGGTACATGCAGATGGAGCAAGAAGATAGAATTTATGAATTGATGATGGACGCGCTCGATGGTGAGCTTTCAGCAGAAGATCATGCTGAATTGGAATCTCACTTGCAGACACGTCCGGTAATGATGCGGGAATGGCAGGCGTTGCAAACGGTGGATACACTGTTTCGCAGTACGCCGATGCTGCAACCAGCGGCTGATTTCACCGCCCGCACAGTAGCACGACTGCCTAATCACCGAGCTAGAATTCGAGTGATTAGTGTGGTGTACGTGCTACTGTTGATGAGCGGTGTGCTGCCTATTTTGCTGGGCCTGGTGGTGATAAACCGCCTGGGAACCGTATTAAATGAACCGGCGCTGCTCGGTGGATTTGGGCAAGTTGTTTACAACAGTATGCAGGTTGCTGGAGCCGTTGTGCAGGCGTTGTTTACGAGTATTGGTGAATTTGTAGCGCAGCAGCCATTTGTTTTAGGGTTGCTGCTGGTGATGGTTGGCGTGGTTTTTGTCTGGAGTGGGGTTCTTCGACAGCTTGTGGGCCAGGGTGATCAAATTTCGAATGGGAGCTAGGCTGATGAAACGAACACTTACGATTTTATTTATTTTACTTGCCATACTGGTGCCAACTGGTGTTGTGTTGGCGGACCCTTTGGCAGACCGGGTTGTCGGTAGCGATGACTCGATTCCTGGTGATGTCACTATCTTTGACGATGATTTAGAAGTTGAAGAAGGTGGTGAGATTGAAGGGGATGTGGTTGTCTGGAATGGCCATGCTGTCATTTCTGGTACGATTCGCGGCGATTTGGTCGTGATGAATGGGGATTTGGATTTGGCGGATACGGCCGTTATTCGTGGCGATTGTGTCGTCATGAATGGCGAACTCACCGGTACATCTGATTCACATGTCAACTGCGTCAATATATCAGGTGTTGCTGAGAATTTACCTCCCTTTGTCAGCAATTTACTCAACGAAATTCCGGACACAGTTGGTACAGAAACGACGACACCACCCATAGATAGCGGTAATTATTTCTGGCTAAATTTGGCTCAAGCAATTGGTCAAACGCTATTGTTTGGTATCTTTGCTTTTGTCGCAGCTTCAATATTCCCGCAGCAAATGCAGCGAGTTCAAGACACAGTGAATGCCAAACCCGCAGTCAGCGGCACGGTTGGGTTCCTGACCGGCCTAGCGGTTCCATTTTTGATTGTTCTGCTGGTTCCGATTTCAATCATACTCACCTTTGTCTGCATTGGGATTCTTGGCTTCCCGATCATGATTGCATTAGCATTGGGTTTGTTTGGTGGGGCTATGTTTGGATGGTTTGTTGTAGGCCGTATGGCTGGTGAATATTTGACAACAAAGTTTGGCATGCAATTAAGCCAACCCGCAACCGCAGCCATTGGCACAATGGTGTTGACCTTTATATTCGGTTTGCTTGGCGCGATTCCATTTATTTATGGCGAAGGCATTGTAGCGTTCTTTGCCATGTGCGTTGGCTTGGGTGGCGTGGCTCTGACCAAGTTTGGTACACGAGAATATCCGATGGCTACGATTGTGGAACCGGATGATGATAAGATAACGGCCGTTCTCGACACCCTACCCGACGATGAACTAACAATTACTGAAGAATAAGCTAAAACTTCCTCTTCCCTCCCCTCTACACGGAGCCTGTCTTCCCCACTATTTGAAGACAGGCTCCTCTTCATATTCCTTGAGTTGATGAATTTAAATACGGATTAGCACAGTTGAGTCCGCATTGTGTGCATCTTCTTCGGTGTCCCATTCATAAATGCCTCCAAACTCACCAGTCTCCTTATTGCGAAGCCAAAGTTTTGAGCGAAAACCAGGCATCTCTAAAAAACCCCACAAGCGTCATGTATGAGAGACGAATTGTATTTTGGGGCGATGCTTTTGTATGAAACAAACGCTGATACGCGCTTTTGGAAAACGGGCGCATCAGCTTAATAATAAACCAGCGCTGCAAAAAATTTTTGTCAGGCCAACGTTAGCAATAACAAATGAATTGCTCCCATGATGCCTGCCGCACCAATAATGCCATGCGAAAACCAGTCGCTAAATTCATACTTTGGATGGTTGCGAAACAGGTAATGCAGACCAACGTGAATGATCAGAAACAGATCAACAGCGATTTCAAAATTAAGCCGGGGATAGGCCATCATCCACAAAAACAAGAAAAACAAAGGCACATGGGCCAGCGTAAAAACCCAATAGGCCATCTTGTCACCTAAAGGATTCAGAAAACCAAAAAGGCGCCACTCATGATGCTTTATCGCATCCAGTTCATGTGTAAACAACAGAGCCACGCCCAACAGGTAAACGATATTTCCTAACATATAAACCATTCCTGCAAAACAATACCTTCGCCAAAATGAATTTTAGCAAAAATTCGTAAGTGTCATTCCCGCGGAGGCAGGAATCCACTCATGTACCATGAAGATAGATTCCTGCCTCCGCAGGAATGACATCCTTATTTTTTGAAATTGGCGAAGGTATTGGCAAAATAAAAAACATTTCACCTACAATACCTGTAAATGAAATGCTAAATCAATGAAAAATGGTGCCAAATAATGCCACTTTCCCTGGACAAATCTTAAGGGCCTGTCCAGGGAAATTATTTTTGACTGTCAAACGCTTCGAGTCTGCTTACAGATCAAAAGCGATGTCATCTGGTGATTTTTCACCGTCAATTTTGGCAGCAATTTGACCGTACAAATGACCAACGATAGCTGAGAGATAGGGGCCAACGGCGATGCCAATGATCGGACCACCGCACCAGCCAATGATGGGGATCATGGCGAATATACCAAGCACTGAACTGATGACAATGCTTGCTAAAAATGGGGTAAATGCAGCAATGGCAATGTCCCCTGCATTTTCGCGGACGATATCAATGATTTCGCTAAAGCGGAAGCAAGCCGCTAATTCGTCGGTACGTACATATTGAATGACAATCGCCGGACTGATGAAGAATAATGCAAGTATGAAGATAGCACTGAGGCAAAAAGTTAGCCCAAAGGTGGCAAAGATGCCCGCTGCTGCTGCTTCCTCGCTCATTTCGGTTAAGCTGCCGAAACCAGCTGTTGCTACAGTGCCAATGCAGACAAGCAACAAAAAAGGCAGTGAGTAAACGAATGAAGCCGCAATTATAGAAAGCCCATCTCGAAACAGTGTGCCTAAATCTTCCCAACCTGGCATGGGGTGTTCTTCCCCATTAATTATACATTACGGGTGATGCCAACCATCCATCCTGATAGCAGCGGGATTGGGATAATTAAGAATGATAAAAGGGAAATGAGTGCGCCAATACCGATTTTACCGGCCCATTGTTCGTCTTTGAATACATAACTAAATGCTTTTGAAATATCCATAATAAATTCCTCCTGTTGAATAATGAATACTTGTGACTACCCCGCGAATATTCGCACTATAATTTTTGCTTGATGCAATCCAAAATTGATTGTAAATTTGATTGAGCAGGGTGTCAATATAAAACGAAAGAGCGCATCCAATTGATGCGCTCCTCCGTTTAAGCTAGTGAAGAACCTTGGGGTCAAGACGGGCTAGTATTGCGCTGCGCAATACTTAAACAGATTGTCAGACTTTGTCATGTGTATGAAAAAGCTTCTTGCCAATCTATATTAGGCCCATCCTTGTCCTTTTACGAAATCCGTAATAACGGGTATTGTAACATATTCTCCCTGATATGCCTGCCATCCCCAATAAACGCCTACACCCCAAATGAGAATGGAGGGTAAACCAAAACAGAAAAACAGGACGGTACTCAAAATCGTGCCGCCAACCAGGTTAATAAGTCCCCAGGCCAATGCCTGTGCATTGTGAGCTTTGAGAAACGGCCGTTCCTTCTTATCTTCCATCAACATGAGAATAATTGGAACTATCGGTGTGAACACATAGGCTAAAAATGCCCACAACTTGTCATCGTCCGTAATATCTTCATCAAAGCCACTGCTCATCTCTTCAACGGGAAGAGATTCTTCGAACTTGTCCTCTTGATCGTCATTCATGTTAGAATCATCAAAGCTGTCAAATTCTTCAGTCATTGTGCCTCCAATTTTTATGTTTGGCTTTTTCTGAAATGGGCAAACATTATTGTATGCTGAAAAAAGCCTTAGGCCAATCCACCGATAACATTTTATAGTAATATTATTTACCAGATTGGCCAACTTACAACATTGTAAAGTCCTGAGGCTAATCCGTCAATAAGTTTGCAAACGCAAATTTTAAGGTTAGAATGCCCACATGAGTCGAATTGTGTTTATGGGTACGCCAGATTTTGCTGTGCCCAGTCTAAAAAAGGTAATTGAAACACAAAATGTGGTTGGTGTGGTGACGCAGCCAGATAGACCAGCGGGGCGTGGCCGACAGTTACGGCCGTCTCCCATCAAACAAGTTGCCCTAGATGCCGATATTCCTCTGTTTCAACCAAAATCGCTGCGAAAAGAAGAATCGGCAACCCCTTTGCGAGAGTGGCAGCCAGATTTGATTATCGTAGCTGCATTTGGGCAAATTTTACGTCCCCATGTGCTCGATTTACCGCCGCTGGGCTGTCTTAATGTGCATGCTTCGCTGCTGCCGCGCTGGCGCGGTGCTTCCCCGATTCAACATGCGATTTTGGCTGGTGATGCCGAAACGGGCATTACATTGATGAAGATGGATGTGGGACTGGATACAGGTCCCATGTATGTGAAGGAATCGGTTGCGATTGTAGATGATGAAACGGCCGTTACCCTTCACGACAAGTTAGCCGACTTAGGTGCAGAGATGATGGGGCGGTATTTGGATGAGATTGTAAACGGCCGTCTCACCCCCATCCCGCAAAACGACGAACAATCAACGTATGCACCGATGATTAGTAAGGAAGACGGCCGTTTAGACTGGCAAGAATCAGCCAATGCCTTAGACCGCCGTATTCGCGCCATGACGCCATGGCCGGGTGCGACGACAACCTGGCAGGGTAAAGGGCTGAAAATCATTGAGGCACGTCCTGTTGGGGCGACAGCTGGAGATGGTTTGGTCGGGTTGGTATGTGGTGATGGGGAAACGGCCGTTGTGGAAACGGGAAACGGCCGTTTGCAGCTCCACAAAATCCAGCTTGCCGGAAAACGTGCCATGTCAATCTCTGACTTTTTACGAGGTCGGCCCGAATTT
>QQUD01000966.1 GCA_008501785.1 Chloroflexota bacterium | reverse complement strand
TGCCCATCTTTGCCATCCGGCCAAACGCATCCAGTTTCTTGCTCCAGGCACGACCTTCCGCCTGTTCCAATGTTAGTTGTTCCTTTAACAGCAATGCTCGTTCATCAGCCAATGAAATTTCCATTTTCGCCAGCCTCCTTTGAAAAAATAAGGCAACATTTTAAAACACAATGCATTTTCATTATAACATTTGGGTTCGTGGATAGTTGTTAAGAGTGCGTAATGAAAAAGAGCCTGAAACCAATCCAGTTTCAGACTCTTCAGCTCGTTTGGAAGATTAAGGCCAATTCCAAAAATAATGATCCGAAAATCGAACGTAATTCTGGAATTGGCTAGTATTTCGCGGCATTCGTTCGTGTGCAAATATGGTTTGAGCGCAATACTTGAACAGTCCGGCAAGTACGCCATTACTTTCCGAAAAGCCTAATTCAGCAATCTAAAACAAAACAAATGCCAATTCTTGACGATAGGTGAGGGTGATATTGTCAGACTCGCCTAATAATTCAAACGTTGCCAACATGATGTCTCTCGCTAATCCTTTTCTAAACCGCTTTTCTTGCCGCAGCACGCCTATCAAGCCATCGAGTGCTGCAGAGATATTGCCACGCTCGTATAACCTTATCGCTTGACGAAACTGCGCTTCGATGGCTGAAATCTCATCTTCATCGGACCAGCGTGTTTTTGCGTCACATAACTGCCGCGCCAATGGCATGAGACGTTCAGCCTGGGCCAATTCCTGACCATCCTTACAATCTTGCAAATAGCCGATGGCTTCGCAACCCTTGCCTTGAGCTAAAAGTGCCCGTGCCAGATTGATCATGGCGACTGGATGTTCGGGGTTGCTGATCAAAATTTGACGGTAAGCAGTTTCGGCCGTTTTCCAATGGTGTGTGGCTAACAAGCTTTTGGCCTCATCTAGCTCTTCATCAATTTCGCTAGGAATCACTTCTTGTAAAAATTCTTTGATTTTTCCTTCAGACTGTGCGCCCACAAAATTGCCAACGACATGACCATCGACAAAGGCGAGTACTGCCGGAATTCCCTGTACGCGAAATTCCATAGAGAGATTGGGATTATCATCCACATTTACTTTTGCTAGAATAAAATCGTAGTCTGGATCATCAGCCAGACGTTCGAGAATAGGACTTAACATGCGACATGGGCCACACCAGGGTGCCCAAAAGTCAACAATAACTGGAACCTCTTCAGACCGCTCCAACACGTCTGCTTCAAAGGTTTCTTCAGTTACATCAATAATATTATCGGTATTTCCCATATGGTCGTACCTCACTTATGATAGTGTATCAACCTATGTTGGTGTTTATTAATTCTCCAGCGTAAGTTGATCAATTGCAATTATGATTAATGTGGCAATTCTATCATGAAAACATTTGTGAATCATTAACAGGGCTATACCCGAACCATACCCTTTCACAACGGAATATAAGACACATTATGTTTTCCCAGCTTGATCTGAGCCATGTCAAATCGGGTATAATTCGCCTTTTGAGGTGTCATTATGTTTGAACAAGAACGTGTGATTGTTCGCTTGCAGCAGCGAGCGTTGGCTGACCCAATGATTGCGGTCTGTTTTTTGGCAGGCTCGTATGGGCGGCGTGGGGAAGATGGGTTTTCTGATCTGGATGTGGCGCTCGTCTATGAAAATAACGATCAGCGCGACGCAGCATGGCCAAACCGGCGTGATTTTGTGCAGTCGGTGCTGCCTTATGTGCCTGCTAAGTCGTTTGACGGGGTGCATATACGGCCGTTTTTTCACATCGCCCTCTACGCCAACGGCAGTAAAGTCGACTATCGCTACGAAACCAAATCCGAATTGCAGCCCAACCCCTGGGACCACGATATTCGCATTCTCAAAGATGACAAAGGCTGGGCCGAACAGTTTCAAGCTGCCAGTGGTCAAGCCATGATGCCTCAACCTCGGATCACGGCAAATGAATTAACAGCCCTCGACGAGCGCTTCTGGGTCATGTTTTGGGATGCCTTTCGGCTGCTGCTGCGCGGCGACCATGATAAGCCATTCACAATTTACCTGGAGCTAGTGCACTTCACGCTGCCTACCTTTTTGCGTGTGCTACCACCAGAAGAACCGGCGCGACAGGCGCTGCTCAAGGCCAAATTTGACAGCGACACAAAGGCAACGGCCGTTCACATGAAACAACTGCTCGATGCGTATGTGGCGGCGAGAACGGCCGTTATTCGCCGCCTCCACCTCGACTTTCTCCCTAATTCCAGTTTTGAGAATCAAATTTTGCAGCTTGTACAGCGAAAATCATAGCTATACTTGTGCAATTAAAAACCGAGTTTCTGTCAGAAACTCGGTTTTTGTTTACCTGCTTAAGGCAGTGGCGGCGGTGCAAATTTGCGAATGGCGTTGCCTGCCTGATTACTCACATACACATTCCCCAGCGAATCAAAGGCGACGGCAACTGGTCGGCTAAAACGGCCGTTTTCACCCCCCGTCCAATCCGTAATAAACTCACCATCTGCCGTAAAAATCTCGACACGACCAGAGTCATAATCGGTGATGTAAAGACGGCCGTTTGCATCAATGCCAATGCCTTCAGGCGTTCCTCTGCTGTTCACCGCCATCCCCCAACTCAGCAAAAACTGGCCTTCGTTATCAAATTTTTGCACGCGCTTGTTTTCGTAATCGGCCACGTACACGTTGCCAGTTGCATCCACCGCAATGCCGGTGGGGTGCTGAAATTCGCCATCATCAGTGCCGCGACTGCCAAACTTGCGCAGAAAATTGCCGTCATTGTCAAACACCTGAATCTCAGGACGGCCGTCATCTGAGATGTACACATTTCCATTCACATCAATCGCAATCCCAATGGCGCGTTTAAATTGCCCATTGCGCAGCCCTTCGCTGCCCCACTCGGTGACAAAATTGCCGTTGCTGTCAAACTTTTGGATGCGGAAGTTGCCATTATCGACCACAAACAGATTGTCGTTGCCATCAATCGCAATGCCGCCAAACCCAAGCGAGTCGAACATGCCAGGTTCGCTTCCTTTTGTGTCCCACATTTCCAGCAATGTTCCTTCACCGTCGAGCTTCAACAAACGGTCATTGCCTGCATCTAAAATATACAGGTTATCCTGGCCGTCAACGGCAACCCCATTAGGGGCTTTCAGAGAATCAGGCGCATCTTCAATTGCGAATAGTTCGGTAAATGTGGGTTTGGGGGTTGGGGTCATGGTTGGCTCCTGGGTGCTAGTTGGCTGCGGTGTTGGGGTGGGGGATGGTGTTTGGGTTGGTGGAACGGCCGTTATTGTTTCAGTTGGTTCCTCTGTTGGTTCGATTGTGGCAGTCGGAATGGGGGTGGTTTGTGAAACGGCCGTTTCCCCACCATCACCCCCACACGCAGCCCCAAATACGGGCAATCCAGCTACAATAACAACAAGATACACAAAACGGTTCCATTTCATTCGTCAATCTCCTACTTCTTGTTAAGATCAGTCGTGTTGTTTAGATCAGTCGTAATCGTAATCGTCAGTCGTGATCGTGATCGAATAAATCGATTACGATTACGAAAACGATCACGATTACGAGTGGGTGACCCGATTTTGGATTGATTCTTTGATAGATGATAGAGATTATTTTGCAAATGAAATGGTGTGAATTCGTACCAAAACCGTACCAATATGCATGATCCTGATCAATTTACCAACGTCTTGCAAACATTTGTGAACCGCTCAGCTTACACGCCAGGGCAGTTGGCTAGTTTGTCGAGTGTGCCCAAAACAACAATTGTGAACTGGCTAAACGGCCGTGTTCAACGTCCCCGACATTACGATGGCATTTTAGCCATTGCTGTTGCGCTCCGGTTGACCTCGGCCGAACTCAACCAACTGCTGACCGCTGCCCAACACCCTACCCTTCAGGAATTGCGCTCCCTATCCATCCGTGCGGCAGAACGAGAAAAATTAGCCTATTGGACCCCTTCTGTATCTTCCCCGCACGGACCATTTCAAGCCATCGCACTTCCAACTTACTTCGTGGGACGTGCTGCGGAGCAGACCGCAATCAAAGATGCGTTGCTGGAAAGTGGACAAACGGCCGTTACCTGCATACACGGCATGGCGGGCGTTGGCAAAACCAGTTTGGCCGCACAAATTGCTTACCAGCTGCGCCCCCATTTTGCCGATGGTGTGCTGTGGGCACGGCTGGACAGCTCTGACACGATGTCGATTTTGGCAACGTTTGCTGCCGCTTATCAGCATGACGTGAGCGCCTATCACGACATTGCCAGCCGCAGCCGTTTGGTGCGTGATTTGTTGATGGCCAAACAGGTGCTGATTGTGTTGGACAATGCGCAAACAAGCGACCAAATTGAACCACTGCTACCTCCAACTGGACGCTGTGCTGTGTTAGTTACCACTAGAAGGCAAGATTTGTCGATTTTGGCTGGGGTGAAGCGGTTTGAAATACGGCCGTTTTCCCCCAACGCCGCCACCTCGCTCGCTCTGTTCGAGAAGATTCTAGGACCAGAACGAGTGCAGGCCGAATCCCATCGCTTAACTCAAATTGCCAATGCGCTGGGGCATTTGCCGCTGGCGTTGGTCATTGCTGCCAGTCGGCTGGCGTATGAACCGGGGTGGCACATTTCGCAGTTTGAAGCAAGGGTAAACAGCGTCCAGCAGCGGCTGGGAACGCTGCAATTTGGGGCGCAAAACGTGCGCCATCTGTTTCAACTGAGCTACGAATTGCTCGATGGCCAAGCCCAGCAGCTTTTTGCGGCGGTAGGTCGTTTAGGTCGCCAATCGTTTTCAATCGCAGCAGCGGCTGCTGTGGTGGGGCTTGATGAGGGGCAAGCAGCGGATGGACTGCGGCGGCTGCACAGCTTGTCATTGGTGCAGAGTGAGGTGGGAAACGGCCGTTTTCATCTCCACCCCCTTCTCCACGATTTTGCACACAGCTTGCCTCTACCCGACGCAGCGACAGAGCGGCTTGTCAGCTATTGGACCAGCTTTTTAGCAGACCACGTTTATGATCATGCAACCATTGCCAACGAAATGGGGCATGTCGAAGCGGCTTGGCAACTGGTGATTGCGCGGGGGGAGAAACGGCCGTTACATGCCATGCTGGCAAACCTGATGCCATTTTTCATTGTGCGCGGTGCTTATCTGCAAGCCGAACAATTTTTAATTCAGGCAGAATCAACGCTAAAAGCTGCCGGAGATGTTGATGATTTCGTTTGGATTCAGCTTTGGATGGGCCAGATTGAGCGACATCGTCACGCGCTAGACCGGGCAGAAACTATCTTACAAGCTGGTCTAGCGCAGGCAAAACAAAATCCAGGCTTAACGGCTCAATTCATGGTCGAATTAGGAATAGTCTGCAACTGCCGTGAGCAATATGCACAAAGTAAAATGTATCTCGCAAAAGCGCTGCCCCTGGCGCGACAAGAAAATGTAGGCGACAGTTTACTCAACTTGCTAGAAGAATTGGGGATTATTGCACTGATGGAAGGTGAGTATGCCACAGCTGAATCGTATTACCAGGAAGGGCTGGACCTAGCCACAGCGCAAAATCATGAGGCACAGGTCGTTGTTTTTTATAAAAGTTTGGGGGCACTGCGCCATTTGGCAAATGACAAAGCCACAGCCAGGCATTTGTTTGTACAAGGACAGGCTCTGGCGCAAAAAATTGGCTTCCGCAAAGGAACAATGTTTCTGGAAAACAACCTCGGTGTAGTTAACTATTACGAAGGAAACCGAACTGCCGCCCAAAAACATCTAAACCTGGCCGAAGAAACCGCTATCCAGCTTAATGACACACAAGCTCTCTCACTAATTCAGCACAACCTTACATGCTGGACCAAACAAGCAAACCAGAATCTCCTCGCCGCAAACCCATCTGAACGGCTAAAAGTGTTTATTTAGGTGAGTGCTCTCCCCGTTAACCGTTGACTGTTGTCCGTTGACTGTTACAAAGAAGTTTCCACAGCCTGCAAATCATTGAGGGGGATGTTTTGCGGAACGGCCGTTTCCAACTCCCTAAACAACCCTTCCAACTCATCCAAAGTCGGTGTTGTAAAAAGCCGCGTTTGATAGTCAGCAACCCCCGGAATCTCCTCCAAATATCGCTTCATGTGCTTGCGAAATTGTTGGATGCCCAACCATTCTTCATAATAAGTGACCATCTCGCGTACATGCAGCCGCATCGCTGCTAAAATATCAGCCATTGTCAACAAGTCACGTCGTTTCCGCGCAAAAATCCACGGATTGCCAATCGCTGCCCGTCCAATCATGACTGCATCGCAGCCTGTATGCGCCTTCATCCGGTCGATGTCTTCTGGCGTGTTTACATCGCCATTGCCAATCACCGGCACCTGCGGCACCAGCGCACGCAGTTCAGCAATCGCGTCCCAATTTGCCTGTTCACCGTACTTCTGTGCGCGGGTACGGGCATGCATGGCAATCAGCGACGCACCATTATCGACTAAAATTTGGGCAATCTCGCCGAAATTTTGCTGCTGTGCATCCCAACCCAGCCGAATCTTGCCTGTTACTGGTAAGCGTAAATGATGAGTCAGCAAACGAAACGTTTCTGCCACCAGTTCGGGCTGTGGCATCATGCCCACACCTGCCCCACGCCCGCTTACTTTGCGCGTAGAACAGCCCATGTTGATGTCAATGATGTCTGCGCCCCAATCCTCAATGCGCTGCGCTGCGGCTAAAATTTTGTGCGCGTTGTTGCCAAAAATCTGAAACACCATCGGGAATTCACCGGGTTGTTTGTCCAGCTTCTGCCGGTAGCGCGGATGTACACGTCTGCCCAGCAGCGATTCTACTGGCACAAACTCGGAGTAGTGCATCGCCGACCCATACGCACGACACAGCGCCCGGTACGGCACGTCTGAATAGCCAGCCATCGGTGCCAAAATCGCATCACCATATACCGGCACATCACGTACCCTAAAAAGTGGTTCTCGTTCAGACATACCAACTATTTTAGCATGTTCGAATTATTAAACACGGATACGAGGAACACGGATAAAAAACCAAGTTATCATCCGTGTTCTCCCTTAAAAAGCTAGACTTAGTCAATAACTTAGTTTAAAATGCATAATAGAGGTGATGTGATGACGATTGTAAATATTCATGAAGCCAAAACGCATTTATCCAAACTGCTGCTGCGCGTGATGAGTGGGGAAGAAATTATCATAGCCAAAGCGGGTAAACCGATTGCGATTTTGTCGCCGATTCAGCAAAAAAAAGCGCGTCGTACACCTGGAAATGATGCTGGACAAGTCGTGATTAAATCGAATTTTGATGATCCATTACCGGAGTTTGATGTATGAAGGCGTTGCTAGATACCCATACTTTTTTATGGTGGAATTTAAACGCGCCACAACTTTCGCAAACGGCACGAGAAATGATTGCAGATGGCGATAACGAGATTTTCTTGAGTGCGGCAAGTGCCTGGGAAATTGCCATCAAATACGCGAAAGGGCGTTTGGATTTACCCGAACCACCTGACCGATACGTGCCAAATCGCTTGAAATTGCATCACTTCTCTTCACTCACAATCCAGTTAACCCATGCGCTGCAAGTTTATGCGTTACCGTCCATTCACAATGATCCCTTTGACCGGCTACTTATCGTTCAAAGCCAGCTAGAAAAAATGCCATTGCTAACAGCAGATTTAGAAATTGCTCGATATGGTGTGGAAATCATTTGGTGAGGCGTATCTGGTGATGTATAAATTTGCTTGTTTTCGGAATTTGACTAGCCTTGACAAGTAACACGGCCGTTTCCCCTCTCATCAACACAGACATAAGAACCTCGGACGACGAAAATCCCGTTTTCCGTTGACTGTTTTCCGTTGACTGTTTTTTGTTGAATACGGCCGTTTTCCCCCATTAACAACCAATAATTGACAATTAACAATCAACAATTCTCCCCTCCCATTCGTTGATTCCTACCATTCGCTGTCCTCACCTTCCAACCAGTTTCGTACATACTCAACAACGGCCGTTTCCACCCCATCATCCCCCATATCAAACCAAGCAATCTTTTCATCATCCCGCCGAAACCACGTGTTTTGCTGGCGCGAGAAGCGGTGTGTTTCAAATTTGATGCGTTCAATGGCTTCGTCCAGCGTCATTTCGCCGTCAATGTATGCCCATAGCTGTCGGTAGCCTAAGCCGCTCATCGAGGGGAGAGAACGGCCGTAACCCTTCTCCCGCAGCCCTTCCAACTCCGCCAGCAAGCCATCCTCCATCATCAAGTCAACTCGTTTGTCAATTCGCTCATACAGCACAGACCGCTCCCGGTCCAATCCAACAATGCAAATGTCGTAAGGTGGTGGAGATTTCTTTTGCAGCACCGAAATGGGAATGCCAGCCGTCAGCGTCACTTCCAGCGCCCGAATGACGCGGCGCAAATTTTTCAAATCGAGCCGTTCCGCTGCCACGGGGTCCAGCGCTTTAATCCAACGAACCAACTCATCCCCATCCATCTGCTCCAGCACATCACGCAGCGCAGGCTGTGGCGGCACTTCGGGTATACCCCACCCTTCGACAACTGCTTTCACATATTGCCCAGTGCCGCCAACGAGGATGGGTAAACGGCCGTTATTCCCAATCCCATCAATTATCTCAAAAGCCATCCGCTGATAGTTGCCCAACGTGAGGGTTTCGTCTGGATTACAAATGTCGATCAGGTGGTGAGAAACGGCCGTTTGCTCCGCCAACGATGGTTTTGCCGTGCCAATATCCATCCCCCGATAAAACAGCCGCGAATCGGCCGACACAATTTCGCCATTAAACAACTGTGCTAACTTTAACGATAGCGAGGTTTTGCCAACGGCCGTTTGGCCGACAATCACCAGTAACGGTGTTAACTTCTTATTCATGGGCTAAATATAA
>QQUD01000943.1 GCA_008501785.1 Chloroflexota bacterium | reverse complement strand
CTCAGCAGCCTGATCAAACCCAGATTGAGCAAGCGTTTAGCGGCAATCTTTGTCGCTGTACCGGCTATTACAAAATCATCGAAGCCGTTCACAAAGCTGCAAAAATAACGAGTGACAAGTAACAAGGATCACACTATCATTTTCCGAGAAGCTCCCCATGAGTGGGGTATATCACAATGATGGACATGGATTTGACAAAAGACACAGATTTACACGGATTTTCCTCTTTACTTCTCCGCGAATCTTTGCGTCTTCTCTACGCAACTCCATGTCCCATTCTCTTAGGAGGTTTGGTGAAATGAGAATTCAAAAAAAACAAGATGAGGAAATTGCCAGACGCAAAGGAATGACGACGAAAACAATCATTCAGGTCATCTGGCTCGGCATCTCTGGTGTTGTCGCCTATTTTTTAATCAACTTTATGATCGAAAGTGAAGAAGTTGGGTTCAATTACAACACTTTATATAACCAACTCTTCATTCCACGTACCATACCCAAATGGGTTTTGCTTGGCGTCATGATTCTCATATTTGTACTCGTCATGCAAATGTTTCTTGCGTTAGGATTTGCTTTCGCCAGTCCTGAAGGAAGACGAAAAACAGGTAAGCCCTCACTCTATTCTCAAAACAAGGACCCATTTGATGACGGATATGGACACTAAACCCCACACCCTTGAATCACGCTCACTGCACCGCGTTGATGCCCTTGGCAAAGTCGCAGGCGCAGCTCAATATCCAGGCGATTTGACACCAGACAATCTATTGCACGGCAAAGTGCTTTTTAGTGGACAACCTCATGCACGCATGAAGTCTATGGACATAGCCGAGGCAGCGGCGATTCCAGGCGTCGTTGCCATTTTCACTGCCAAAGATGTGCCAGTTAACGAGTATGGCCTCATTTTGCCGGACCAACCGGTGATGGTGGGATTGAACAGCAACAAGTCTCATGGTGATGTCAGCCTTTGGGAAGGCGATCATGTGGCAGTTGTTATTGCTGAAACAGAAACGGCCGCTTCCCAGGCCCGCAATGCCATCAAAATCGAATGGGAACCGCTCCCCATTGTCACCGATATGGAAGAGGCGATGAAGGATGAGGTGATCCTACAACCCTGGCATGGCAGCAATATCCTCAAAAAGTATCAGATTCGCAAAGGCGATATGGATGCAGGCTGGGCCGCTGCTGATGTGATCATTGAATCGGAATACAACCTGCCCTATCAAGAACATGCCTATCTGCAACCGGAAGCTGGTTTAGGCTATATTGATGATGAGGGTCGGGTCACAATTGAAATCGGCGGTCAATGGACGCATGAAGATCGCGAACAGGTGGCTCATGCACTCGGCTTACCCGAAGAACAGGTTCGCATTATCTATCCGGCGATTGGCGGCGCATTTGGTGGCCGCGAGGATATGTCTTTACAAATTGTGCTGGGTCTGGCCGCAATGCGCCTCAAGGAAAAAGGCATTGAGCGCCCCATTCGCATCATTTGGAGCCGTGAGGAAAGTATTGTGGGACACCACAAGCGGCACGAGGCAAAGGTGCGGACGAAGTGGGGTGCAAGAAAAGATGGGATGATAACGGCCGTTTCCGCCGAAGTCCTCATGAACAGCGGCGCCTACGCCTACACCAGCACCAAAGTGCTTGGCAACTTCCACCTCATGGTCACTGGCCCCTACGAAATCCCCAACGCCCACCTCGACAGCTACGCCATCACCACCAACAACGTTCCCGGTGGAGCCTTCCGTGGCTTTGGTGGTCCTCAAGGCGCATTTGCTGCCGAATGTCAAATGAACAAACTGGCCGAAGCACTGGGCATAGACCCCGTCGAAATTCGGCTCAAAAATGCGCTCACCGAAGAAAAACTACTCACCGTGCAAACGCCACTCCCGCCCGGTGTCAGCCTTTCAGAAGTGATTGAGCGCTGTGCAACAGAAGCCGAGTGGAATAGTGAACTGTTATCGGTAAACGGTAAACAATCATTCACTAGCATCCAATCCCTACCCCCCGACCCCCAATCCCTAAAACGCGGTCGTGGTTTTGCCTGTTCTTTTAAAAATGTCGGCTTCTCCTTTGGTGCGCCCGAAAATTGCCATGCCATCATCGAACTACACGGCACTGCCGAAATCGAAAAGGTGGTTTTGCGTCACGCCGCCGCTGATGTAGGCCAAGGTTCACACACAGCACTCAAACAAATGGCAGCAGCGGCTGTTGGGGTTGATGTTTCTCTAGTCGAATTAGACATGTCTGACACATCAAGCAGCGATAATTCTGGCTCAGTTTCTGCCTCTCGCATGACCTTCATGGCGGGCAACTCTATTCGAGGTGCCGCCGAAGCAGCACTGGCAGCTTGGCAAAACGAAGAACGCCCCGCCATCGCCCATCACAAATACATACCGCCCCCTACTGAACCCTACGATCCAGAAACGGGCGCGTGCATGCCCAACTTTTCCTACGGTTATGTTGCTGAAGCGGTAGAACTAACGGTAGATATCGAAACCGGCCACATTTACATCGACCGGGTTACTTGTGCCAACGATGTAGGAAAAGCGATCAATCCCAACTTAGTTGAGGGTCAAATTGAAGGGGCCGTTGTGCAAGCGCACGGCTACTCTTTAATGGAAAACCTACAAACCAAAGATGGACATATCGTTAACCCCCTTCTCAGCCAATACCTGATTCCCGGCATCCGAGACATCCCGGCACAGGTCGATTCTGTGATCATGGAAATACCCGACCCTGTTGGCCCCTGGGGCGCACGCGGCATGGCCGAAATGCCCTTCCTGCCTCTGGCTCCCGCTATCGTTGCCGCCCTCCACGATGCCACCGGCATCTGGTTCGACCAAATTCCGCTAACGCCATCACATGTAGTTGCTACATTGCAGGCGTAAAATCTTTTTATTTAACGGCCGTTTATTCCAAAAAAACATAAAGGCCTCATCTAATAATTAGATGAGGCCTCTTGTTCATAAAATAGTATCGTTTTGGTACAAGCTTAGATTTTCCTATTATTCAGAAGGGCAAAGTGATTTCACGTTAACCCCACTCCAAAATACTGAGTCTCCATTCACCTCAGGGGAATTTACGCCAACCTGAAACTGATCATAATTAACAGAAACAGCACCTAATGGGATTGAAGAAATCAACAATTCGGCTCCGTTTGTTGGTGCGAATGCTGGCTGAATAATAGGATCAATAACATCAGGAAGCTGAACGATTAAATCTATTTTTCTATGATCATCCTCTACATCAGCAACGACAAATTGGACTTCCGTATCCCGTTCGGTTAGCCAAGGCAGAATTGAAATATCTACTGTTCTTTTTTGTTGATAAACATGGAACTGCGGGAGCTGTCCAGAATAAGCATAATTATCAGCTTTCTGCTGAAAAACATATGCAATAACCGCACGAGGGATATTTCTATCTAATGCCCCATCCTTAATAACTTCAGCTTTGATACCTCTTGTCGATTGCAATAATGCTTCGTATGCAAACACACTCGTATAGGGATCATCCAATCTACTAAAGATTGGATTTTCAATTTCATGTATTTCAGTGTCAGATGTAATAATGACCTTATCCGGTCTGGCATCTCCATTTCCTTGCTTCACGACAACTTGCACCAACACAAAACGCATATCAACTTTATCTGCAAAAGATAAGTATTGAGGGTTAGTGACGGTATCATCCGTACCCATGCCTTTGCCGAACACCTCGACAGTAAGATGTGGATCTGATTGGCAATCAGATTGCCATCCAATATCTATTAGGTTCCCCGGCAAGTAAATAACTGGTACATTGAGGTCTCTTAATGGATTATAGATAAGGTGACGTGTGCCATATTGACCACCATCCACAAAAATTTCGACGCCATCTGTATCAGTATAATTGAAAGATTTAGTTAAATCGGCCGTTCTTGCATTTTTTAGAAAATAACGCCATTCACCATTAGCCGCAACAACGCTTGACAAGATTGAAGAATATACTCGAATTCCACCCCCTTCAGTCTGTCGAAAAATTCGGGTGAAAACCAAAGCACATTGGGCAGCAGACTCCATATCAACTTGAAACACTTGACCTTTCAAGTTATTACCAGCACTAATGGGCAGAGCCTTTCCAGTTTCAAAGCTAGACATGCTTCCCATGTCTAACTTTTGTTCATTAACCAGCACTTCAAAATTATAAGTCGTTTCTTTTTCCAATTCATCTAAAACATATGTATGAATATCATTATTACCGTTTGTACATACTTCTTCATTAACTTCACGATCAGGGGTGTTTTCGCCGTAAGAAAGCTTTATATCATCTCCGATGGCTGAAACAACAGAAATCGTTGCACCACTGTCTTGAATATCAGAAATATAAATACGTGGAAGTCCCTGATTGTTGTCTATCCAAATATTTTTGCCCTTCACAAAAAAACCTTTTCCAACTCTTGTTGAAGTCAAATGCTTGAACTGAGACAAATTTGACAAGCGAATAGATTCTGTTGACATTAATCCATTAATTACGTCAAAACCAGCACCCCCGAATCTTTCTTCAAAAAAAGGAGCTTCATACTCTTCCGACTCTTCGGAGGTAAAATTTTTACAGGAAATTGCACACAACGTAATTACCAAAAGGGATGTGATCATTACCAACAACTCTATTCGCGCTTTGGTATAAATACTTCTTGTCATTTTTCTATCCTTGTTGAATATTGCATGTTCGATGTAACTTATTCTTGTTTAAGGAAGCACCAAACTACCTTCACTTGTAACAAGAACGGAATAACCTACGCCAGGTTTTAATGTGAAATCATCCCCTGGAGTTGGTGCATTGCATTCATAAGCCACCCATCCGCCACTTTTCCACCGATTTACATAACTAATCTCGACTTCTGATTCCGGTTCACCAGCTTTACTACATAAACTTGCAGCGGTCACATTGATACCCTGTGGAATACCAACCCAATTGTCATCTAGGGCTAGATTTAAAGTGACAGTTGGGGCTGATACGCCCTCAATCTCAAGAAAGATTTGACTATCCCCATCAACAAAATATCCTTCTCCAATTTCCATTGAGAAATTAGTTCCACTTTGTTGTTCACAAGAATATGTATTCAAGGGATCCTTTGCTATATCCCCTATGCTTCTATCTTGATTTTCGACCAAGTCACAAAAATCATGTGCTTTCAAATTATTAATTGGAGTAACCGGCAAACTAATATAGTTTGTGCCTAACACAATCTGAATATTTTCCTTAGTTGTAAATGTGTAACCATTTTCTCGGGTTGCCATAGGACCATCTGGGTTTGTAATTTCTACGTCAACACTACCAGTTTGGTTAGTGATATCGAGTGTACAATCAATTGAGTTACTATTAATTGTTGGTAATGAGCATTTAATTCCCCCGATATCTATCTCCGCACCCTGTATAAATCCTTCCCCGTTAATTCTTACAGCACTATTTTCACTGTTCAGCCCGTATTCGGGCAGAATGCTAGTTATCTTCGGGCTTGAAAGGGTTGGTATCGGTGTAAATGTATTTGTAGGTGTCGCAGTAAAAGTTGATGTTGATGTCGGTGTAGGAGTAGATGTAGGCGTAAATGGGGACGTCATTGTTGCCGTTGATGTAGATGTTGCCGTTGATGTGGATGTTGGCGTTGATGTAGATGTTGCCGTTGATGTAGATGTTGCCGTTGATGTAGATGCAGACGTTGCCACCTCTGTAGGAGTTGCCGCATGAATTAATGTTGGTATATGTGTCGGTGATATGATCGGGGTATTATTATTTGTTTGAGTTGGGGTCACTGTTACTCGTGTGGGTGTAAATGTGCTGCTCGGGCTTGCATCAAATGTAGGTGTAGGTGAGGCTTTGCTCGATTCTGTTGTCATAAAAGGCGTCATTGTTGGGGAACTCGTCCTTGTGGGAAGAGTTGATGTCACATATTGAAGTGCAGAGTTTGAGGTTGAGGTTGGCGTTGGCGTCGAAGGTGGTAATCTTTTTTCACTAACAACAAACTTATAGGCACCTTTTTCCCCACACTCTCCAATCACAAGTTTATATTGACCATTGAGATCAAGATCAATAGGCAACTGTGTCCCTGCCTCCATAAAATCATTAAATACTACCTTTCCTGACTCATGTTCGAGCCTCCAACACATGTCAGGATTTGAGCTTTCTAGCACATCAAACAATAAGGTTTGATTTTTAGCCCCCTCAAAATAGTAAATTATTTTTGTCGTCACTAATGGTATATAAAACGGTTGTGTATTTTCTTGATCTAATACGATAACAAAGTTGAATCGCGGGATCATAAATATATAAACTGCAAGAAAAATTACTATACCTGCTAATAAGCTTATAATGATCTTAAATGGAAAAGTGCTAACCTGAAGTTGAACCTGGTCCGGCATTTCAACTTCGGGGATTGCTGGCCAAATGATTCTTGATCTTTTTTCTTCTACTACCTGCTGCAAGTCCCTAATAAGATTTTGCCGTATACAATAGTTAATTAATTTATTCGCATAAGCCGTTCTTCCCCCTTCAAACTCATCAGAATGTATTCCCAAACTAAAACTGATACCTTGTAATTCCTCTAGGCTAAAATGCTTAACTATTCGTTTTTCCATTGTAGTTAGGTAGGATAACCATACTTTTTTTGAATCAGCTATTTTATCTTCTGACCGAGTTCTGCTTTTTGTTACATTCGCAAATTCTCCCTGATGTTCGAGTTTCTTTCTCAATTCTTCGCTAGATCGTTCTTGTTTTGAAAGATTATCTGAGTTGATTGAATCGTTCACGTCGTTTTTAGCATGTCCCTTTCACATTATGCATTTCGATAAAGTTTCTTTCAGATTAGATTATGTCTACTACTCAATCGTTGTTGCTCTTTTCCAAACACCTGGCATGGAGTATTTTGGGGGAATATTTTAAATTAAGGAATGGCATTTAACTAAGGCACAGGCAATATTGTTGGAACAACAGGTTGCTTCACATGTGACGTATTCTTAAAACACGAATTCACATTGATGCATCAATCTCCAATAAAGCACTTTCAACCTATCTCTGTAACCAAAGGCAAGCTGCAAAATGTAAAATCGAAATAAATTTGGTCCGTGTTACATATGTGTTGCCCCACGACCATAATTTCTATTTCAACTTATTTGACTATAGTCACTACTATTACGTTAATAGCTCCGAGAATTTTGGCAATACGATATTTTTTCTTGTACTACAAATACGTATGTTCTTATACATCATCGTTGGTGATGTGTTTGCATTATAGAGAAAGGAAAGAAACATTGTCAATTGTGCTCTGGGACTATTCGATCAATTGATAGTTGATTGAGAGAATCAAAACATAAACGTCGCGTATTTTCCGATCTATCATTGCGCTTTAGACGTTCCCTCAGTATTATTCTCCCATGTTATTTTCAAGTCATTTGATAGCGGTCCGAGGTGGAGGCGATTTGGCAACGGCCGTTATCTACCGCCTCCACAAAGCTGGATTCCCCGTAATCGTGTTGGAACTCGAACGGCCGTTACCCGTCCGCCGCCGTGTCGCTGTGGCATCTGCCATTCTCGAAAACAAAATCACCATCGAAGACTTGCACGCCCAACGCGCCAATTCAATAGACGAAGCGAAGCAAATTATGCGGCAAGGGATCATTCCCGTGATGATTGCACCAATGCTTTCAGATATCCATCTCCAATCCCTAATCCCCAACCCCCAACCCCCCATCATCATTGATGCACGCATGGCAAAGCGAAACATCGACACGCATATGGATCAAGCAGAATTGGTGATTGCGTTGGGGCCTGGATTCACAGCTGGGGTTGATTGCCATGTTGTGATTGAAACAATGCGTGGGCATCGGTTAGGGCGGGTGATTTGGGAAGGGTCAGCCCTCCCAAATACCGGTACACCGGGTATTGTTGCAGGAAAAGGTGCAGAACGGGTTTTACGCGCACCAACTGATGGTATGGTGAACTGGCGAATGGAGATTGGTGATTCTGTGAAACACAACACGATTATTGGTGATGTGAATGGCTCCCATGTGTTTGCACCATTTGATGGCGTCATTCGTGGCCTGATTGCACCAGGAATGCAGGTCAAAAATGGCTTGAAAATTGGTGATGTGGATGCGAGAGGAAATCGTGACGCCTGTTTCACGATCTCAGACAAAGCGTTAGCTATTGCTGGCGGCGTGTTGGAAGCCATTCTCACTCATTTGAATAAAACACAATCAAACATAAATCTGCCTTGAGTACAATCAAACAATGACACAGATTAACGACACAACCCCAATCTCCCAATCTCCCAACCTCCCAATCCTCAAATCTCTCAATCTCCATCCCAGCGCCCTCGTCGCCATCACAGGGGGTGGCGGCAAAACGGCGCTGCTGTTTGCCTTAGCTGA
This sequence comes from Chloroflexota bacterium, assembly GCA_008501785.1. The sequence continues at coordinate 506 of QQUD01000943.1, read as the reverse complement.
AGCGTGGCCAGGGCGCGTAATCATTACCACCACAACGCGTATCTTTGCGGCGCAGATGAAGCTGGCTCCGGCAGTGGTGCAGTTTACCGCAGAGGACGCAGAGAGCGCAGAGAGGTTTGAGAGAGAGATGGGGAAGAAGTTGGATGAATACGGCCGTATTCTCATCGTCGGCCCTGTCGTAGGTGAAAAAGCGCATGGCGTACCACCCGATTTACCTGCCAAACTGCTGACACGAAAGGATGTGGACTTGGTGCTAATCGAAGCTGATGGCTCACGAATGCGCCCCATCAAAGCGCCTGCCGCACACGAACCCGTCATTCCGCCAAAAACCACGCATGTGATTCCAGTGGTGGGGATTGATGCACTTGATAAACCACTGGCAGAAGTGGCACATCGGCCGGAGTTGGTTGCCGAAAGACTGGGGTATCAGGTATCAGGCATCAGGCATCATCAGTTATCGCCAAAGGATGTGGCGCGATTGATTGTGCATGCTGAGGGCGGGATGA
>QQUD01000409.1 GCA_008501785.1 Chloroflexota bacterium | reverse complement strand
GCGAAACCGTGACGTTTATGACCTCTGTTGCCGAGCATAACAAACCGGTGCGTTTGGTTATGGCTTACACCGACGAGCCGGGGATGGTGGGTATTAGTCCGCAGGTCAACGAGTTGAGTTTGCAAATGGAAATAAACGGCCAAACGTATTGGGGCAATCACTTCTCTGGCCAGTGGAGTGTTACTGGCGGCACACCTGATGCACTCAACAATTACGAAGCTATCTTTTTGCCAGAAGGAACGACTGGCACGTTTGAAGTGACGATTACTGCTTATAATATTGCTGGAAATGGTGTGCCTGGATATGGAGATGACACCGATCAGGATTTCGCGTTTGTTTGTTATAACTGTGCTGAGGTGCCTGATTTTGGGTTAACGGCCGTTCCCGTTGACCAATCTATCTGTCAGACAACAAACGAAGCCAGTTTTACCATCAACACCGCTTCAATAGCCGGATTTTCTGAGCAGATAGCTATTTCGCTGCAAGATGCACCGGCTGGAATTGCTGCCACAATCTTGCCGCAAATTATATCGGTTGGTGACAGCAGCACGATTACATTGTCTGACTTTGAGCAAGCTGCTGCGGGTGATTATAAAATGGTGGTGACGGGAACGGCCGTTTCCCAGACCCAAACCAATCACCTGTGGTTGCACATAGCAGATACCCTGCCACCCCCTATCACCCTCAAAACGCCCGCCAATCAAGCTGCCGACGTTGTTGTCAATCCACAATTTACCTGGACTGCTAATCCGTCAACTGAACAAGTCACGCTTCAAGTGTCTGCAAACCCCACATTCAACAATATTGTGTATGAAGCCGTCGTTCGTGGGCAAACACATCGTTACGATGCATCCCTGACCAAACTAGAAACAGATACCATCTACTACTGGCGTGTCTTGTCCGAAAATACCTGTGGGCAGACAATCTCAGCTACGAATCAGTTCCAAACGGCCGATACCTTATCGGTGCTTCTAGTAGATGATGATTGGGGTGGGTTTATGTCTTCGGTTACATTAGGTCAGGGCGTCGAAACGGCATTTTTAACCGCCATGAATCATCAGGGTACATATTACGATTATTGGGATGTAGAAGGATCACTGGGTGCAGAGCCAGATGCAGCTACACTCTCGCAATATGACGCGGTTTTTTGGTTTAGTGGAGATGCTTACAATATTTTTGGTTTTGGCAACCCTTTGGCAGGTCCAAATGAACAAAGCGAAACAACATTGGCATCTTATCTTGATAATGGCACATGTTTGTTACTAAGCAGCCAGGAATATTTCTATGATCGTGGATTGTCACCATTTATGGAGAATTACTTGGGCATTGCCTCTGTTGAAGATGACGCTGGGGCGACATCCCTTACCGGTTTGCCCCCGTTTGAATCCATAGGCACGTTTCCTATTGATGGCACACCCGGTTTTGCGACGGCTGACCCAGATATTGTTCACCCCAATGCAACAGCAAGCCCTGCGATTGTTAGAGAAGATCAGAAGCCTGTTGCCATTTATCGAGATGATGGCTACCAAACACTCTTTCTTGGCTTTGATCTGTTTGACGTGGACCACACCCCGCGTATGCTGATCATTGATACCTTCCTTGATTTGTGCCGTGCTATTCAAGGAAATCCGACAGAAATAAACCCTCCTATGCTTTATTTGCCAATGGTAATCAACCCATAAATGCGGATGGTGAACTCACCCTTCATCTAAAAGTGCAGAGAGCCATTCGCCAACTTCATCAGCGTTTTCATTTTGAATACGCTGCAAAAGAGCCAGGCTCTCTGTTCCTAGTTCTTTTGCCTTTGTCAGATTACCCTGTCCTGCAGCCGCTTGCGCCAACCCAAATAGCGCTTTTCCTTCAAATTCTTGTAAGTTGTTTGCCTGGATAAAGGCGAGTGCTTCAATATAAAATTCCCAAGCTTTCTCCCATTGTTCTGAGGCAATGTACAATTTGCCCTGTTCAGTTAATACGCCAGCCATGAATATCGTATTGCCGATTTTAGAAAAATAAGAATGCGCTTGTGAGAAGTAGTTGGCTGCCAAATCAAATTGTTTGTTCATTGTGGCAATTGACCCAGTATGCATATAAGCCATGCCCAGCAGTTCGAGATGACCTATTTCATGAGCGACGGCCATTGCCTTTTCAATGTATGCGAGTGTAAAATCTAAATTATCTTTGTTTAAATTGGCTTGCACAACGCCCAAATTAAGCAAGATGTAGCAGATTTGTTCACGATGACCAATTTGTTGTGCAATCGTTAAAGCCTCTTCTAATTGTTCTTTTGCAAGTTCATACATTCCTTTTCTGACGTAAATAATGCTCAGATTGAGGTATAAATCTCCAAGTAATTCCTGACTATGTTGGGATATTGCTATTGGAATTGCCCGTTTGTATAAAGACTCAGCACGTGCATAATCACTGTGAAAATTATCCGCTACAAATCCTACGACGTTAAGCAACCAGCCTAATCGTTCTTGATAATCAACCGATTCAGCTAATTTTAACCCCTCATTAATTAGCTGTTCACCACTTTCGATACGACCCATCTTGATTTTCATTCGGCTAACCTGCCAAATCAAATCGACGATCAAATATTTATTGTCCGTTTTCCGTGCCTGAGTTAATCCTGTTTCACAAAGCAATAAAGACTTTTCGTAATCACCTTGCTTTTCGCTAATATAGCTGTGATTGAATAAGGCTCTGGCTTTTGCCTCGTTTGTATGGGCTGCTTGCGTACAGCGTTCGTGAAAGACCAAGGCGATCTTATAATCACCAAAGGTTTCCCAAAAGCGCGACATGGCAAACGTTCCCTGGATAAAGAGGTCATTTAGGTGATTATCGAATGCTTGCTGCAAGGCAGAGAGTAAACTGCCTTGATGCGATTGTAACTGTTCTGGCTTCGCCTGGTATTGTGAGGCTAAATTGACCATGGTTTCCACAAACCAGCGATTTGCTTCCTGAAAATAGAGCTGTCGCTCGGCTAATGTACTCATAACAAATCTTCTCGTTTCACCATGTCGGACAGCACGAAATAGCGGGTAAGGGGGTGTAAATAGTAAAGAATATCTTTCAAATTTGTTTGTTCTTGCACTTCCAGTAAGGATAAGCGCCATAAAAATTGAATACCAGTGGTGAGTTGCTCTGGTGTCAACCCCGGCATATTTGCGATGAGTCCAAATGGTATTCCTTCCGCTGGATTAAATTGGGCCAGACCCATTAGCAGTTTTTCATCTTCGTCGTTCAGCAGCCGCCATGCCTGTATGAAAATATAGCGGTAGAACTTCAGATACTCGTCTTCACTTGCCACCCGGTCAAGCGGTGTTGCTTTTTCCAGATGTTTTAGTGCGGTTTGCAATGGCACATGCTTGAGCAGCCCAACGACCAGTTTAATAGCCAGTGGTGAGCCGCCAGTAACCTGATGAATTTGTTTCAGATTATGGCGTTCTCCTTGCAATATGATTGGAATTGATTTTTCTTTTCCGAGATGGTTCATGAGTTCGATTGCCTGGGTTGCTTCAAGGCCACTGAGATGAATTTGATACAGGTCTCCTGTGAAACGGCGACGGCTGGTGAGTAAGGCACGGCTGGGGTTGAGAAACGGCCGTAATAACTCAATAATTTCATATTGAGGAATATCGGCCGTTTCTAAATTATCTAAAATGATGAGACAGCGCTGCTTTTTTAGCAAATTGCGAATCAAGTTTGCTTTCTGTGTCAAATCCAACTTCTTGATCTCCTGTTCCCCAAGCTGCTGCCCAATGCTGTTGAGAATCGTGTCAAAGTCAAACGGGTCTAAATCCTTCAAAAAGGTGGGAATATCTGACCGATCTGCACTGATCCAGATTACTTTGTCAAATAAAGCGTCAAGCAGAAAAAGATCGTGGATTTTAGATGCAATCGCTGTCTTCCCTATCCCGCCCAATCCATCAATGGTGATAATTAAATCACCGCGAGGGTTCTCAAGATTTTCTCTAATGGCTTGAATATACTCAGCCCGCCCCACAATCTTATCCGCTCGTGGAGCAGGGGGCTTTTCTTCATGCTTGTCCGCTAAATACTCGCTAAAGGGGTCCGGATCAGCATGTCCCCCATGTAAAAGGAACTTATCCAGCCATGCTTGATCCAACAAATAGGCATAAATAGCTTCTGCTAATCCTTCGAGTTCAGTTTGTTTGGGTAATGTGGGATTGTCGGAACGCCCCCAATGTTCAATAGTGGTTGCATTCCGGTTAATCGCATTCCCTAATTCCTGCCTGATCTCGGGTGCTAATTTTTTGGTTAATCGTTTAATTCTGTGAATTGCTTGTTTCAATAGGGTTGCAAACGCTTCTTTGCTAGGCAGCACAGTTTTTTCCATTGTTACCCACTCCACGTCTAAAATATTTGATTTTTCTTGATTTTGACTTTTCCCAAATCCTGTTTGGAGATTACAGTTCACGCTTATGATATAGGGATATTGGCCATGTGACAAAAACCACGTATTAACATGAAGTTGACTGTCTAGATGGGATAGACGCAAAGTGTGTTGCCCTTTGTGAGTCCCTCAAAATTGTTGACAACGGGAATAAATGTGAATAATATTATCTCATTAGGTTGGCCAAGCTTGCCGAAACGTCTCAACATGCGAGCCTTTTCAGCGTTAGGCTAATCCAAAAAATATGATTTTAATCAAACGGAATTTTTGGATTAGCGTTCGGCTTTTTCAGTATTGAATGGAATTGTGTTTATTCCGAAAAAGCCAAGCTTTCAGGGGCTGAGCAGCGCGATATGAATTGACCGCCCCGGTGGAGGATGGATATGAAACAGCGTAATCCTACGTAATTTTCTCGTGTAATCACCCAACGATAGTCTTATATTTTTATTGAGTGAAACGGCCGTTTCCACTATTGTCGCTTGCCTGCTGACCACAATCAGCACCCTGCGTCAGCATGTGTTTCGGGCTGTTGGTTTTTGTTTGCATCATGGCAGTAAGGAAAATATTATGTTTACATCATCAGCAATAGCTGCTTATTTTGGGATTTTTATTATTGGGATATTTGTCTTGATAATCTTTGGCAAATCTTTGTTTGGCCTGGTAATTATCAAAGAGCGTGAAGTGGGGATTGTGGTTAAGAAGTTTGGGGCGCGGCTGGAAGCTGGCGCACAAATTGCGTTGAAGGGGGAGGCCGGTTATCAAGCAGACACCTTAGTTCCAGGATGGCATTTCAGCTTGTTTCCTTGGCAGTACAATGTAAGGAAGGTGCGCGTGACCGTGATTCCGCAAGGGCAAATTGGTTTGGTTGTGGCAGCCGCAGGTGCTTCGATTCCGCCAGAGCGCATTTTGGGTAAGATTGTTGAATGTGACAATTTCCAAGATGCACGCAAGTTTTTGCAAAACGGGGGTGAAAAAGGGCGACAGTTGGGCATACTGACGGCCGGAACATATCGCATTAACAGTGCGCTGTTCACGGTGATCACGTCTCACAGTGCATCACAACATGAAATGGACCCAGACGCGCTCGATGTGTATACGGTTCATCCAGATCGGGTGGGTATTGTGACCACGCTCGATGGGCATTCTATTGACGATGGTGAAATTGCCGGTCAAATGGTAGACGGGCATGACAATTTTCAAAATGCACAAACGTTTTTGGATAGTAACGGCCGTCGCGGTCTCCAAGAGCAGGTACTGTTGTCTGGTTCGTGGAACTTAAACCCGTGGTTTGTGAGCATCGAGCAAGTGCCTATGACCGAAATTCCAATTGGGCATGTGGGCATTGTGATTGCCTACGTGGGCAAGGCGCACAAAGATGTGAGCGGCGAAGGGTTTAAACATGGCAATTTGGTGGACCCAGGACACAAAGGAGTCTGGGTGACGCCGCTGTATCCAGGCAAGCATCCGTTGAATACGCGGGTGTTAAAAGTTGAATTGGTGCCGACGACCAATATCGTACTGAACTGGGCATCGCGTACCGAAAGTCATAAATATGATGCCAAGCTGTCGCCGATTACGGTACGCTCGCAAGATGGGTTTGCCTTTAATCTGGATGTGGCCCAAATTATTCACATTGGTGCGACCGATGCACCGAAGGTGATTTCACGCGTGGGGGCTGTGCAAAATCTGGTCGATCATGTGCTGCAACCAATTGTGGGCAACTATTTCCGCAATTCAGCACAGGAATATACGGTGCTTGATTTCCTCAGTGCTCGCAGTGAGCGGCAGGTGGAGGCATCGCAGCATATTCGACGGGCAATTAGTGCTTATGATGTGCAGGCACTAGATACGCTGATTGGAGACATTACACCGCCAGATGATTTGATGCTGACGCAAACGGATCGCAAGATTGCAGAGGAGCAGCGCAAAACGTTTGAGGTGCAGCAAATGGCGCAGCAGCAGCGGCAGGAGCTGGTGCGAGCTACTGAATTGGCCGATATTCAGCAAGATATGGTGAAGTCGGAGCAGGGGGTACAAATTGCGGAACTGAAGGCGCAGGCGTCGATTAAGCACGCCAGTGGTGAAGCAAAGGCAATCAAGCTGCGTGCTCTGGGTGAGGCGGATGCGATTCGGAATACGGGTCAGGCGAAGGCGGAGGCATATCGTGCTGGTGTGGAAGCGTTGGGTGGTGAAGGGTATACGGCCGTTCAGCTCATGCAAATCGTCGGTGAACAGCAGGTGCGTGTTGTGCCTGATGTGGCCGTTAGCAATGGTAACGGTGGCGGCATGGCAGATGGCCTAATGGCACTGCTGCTGCGCAATCAGCTTGGAGATAATTCTTAAACATCTTTGCCGATATTCTCATGTTATTGAGAATATCGGCAAATGTTGGGACGTTAAGTCACTCGGTTAGGGGAGTTATTTTTTGACAAAGGGAAGGAAAATTGAATAGGAACCGGGAGGGGCTGCAGGCAATGTATGCTGCGGATTGGGTTCGCTGTTTACGGGGATAATAGGAGTCGCTGGGGATATTTTTGTGGCGCTCACGTTATTGATATTGATGTTCCCACCGCTGTTTGTTATATCAACATCAAGCGTATATCTTGCAAATGTGTACCCATACACTTCTACCTGATAGACACCAGTGACAGGAGCAATAAAACTGACTTCATCTGTGCCAGTGCTTTTATTGCTGATCCAAGGTGAACCTGTGGCTCCTGGTGGTCCCCACACGTATAAATCTGGATCGCCGTAGGTGGGGTCTAAAACGGCCGTTAATCGCTGCCCCGCCGTCACATCGAAACGATAGATGCGAGATTCACCTGCCCAAATGGTATCTATGTCGCTAATAGGAATAGAGCAAATGAAATCAAAACCCGGTTTGAGCGATATATTTCCTGCACCATCAGCCGCCCATGCCTGCACATATTTTATGCCCGGTCTGGGGCGTAATTGCCAGGGATAATCAGTCCGGGCGCTTTCATAATCAAGCCATCCAGAGGTCTGGACAGGCACCCATTCCCATGCGGCAAGGCTGAATTGATATTCGATAAAATAAAGGTGACGCACTCCTGTGCCCGGTGAGGGATCAGAGGCTGTTGTATCAAAGGTAACATTGCGGCTAAAGGTGAAAAACGCACCATCATTAATGATAAAGCTATCAACATGGGGCGGTGTGGTGTCCGTAATGGTGGGCAGCACAGTTACTGTCCGAGTCACCACATTGTTATCTTCAAATGTTTCGGTAACATTATTATCAGGATCGATAATTGCGTATATGCTGTAGTCACCTGCCGCTGTCGGTGTCCAATCCACAGAAGCGGTGCTGGCATTATCATTTGGAGAAAGCAAGGGAATGATACCCTCACCAAGGTAAGTGCCTGTATAAGGTGTGCCTTCATAAAAATGCACAGCCACATTTGTCAGCGTACTCGTTCCACCCTGGCGATGCACGATCAGCCCCAAATCCATCTCTTTGCCTTCACGTGGTGCAACCGGATCGGTCCAAAACTCATGCGCGTAACCGAATAAATCATCATCCACATTCGGATCGAGTACTGTATAACCGTCCGGCAAAATGCCAATACCACCATCTGGATTAGTAACCAGCACATCGTACACACCGGCCGTTAATCCAGGTGGCACAGTTGCATATAGGTGAGTTGAATCAATAAATTGAGTGGTCAGCACAGTTGAACCTAAACTGACTTCTGCCCCATTCACAAACCCATCACCATACACATTGATGTCATTTGAAAAATTAGAAAATCCTTGGTCGGGTGACACACTATCAACCCCAGGTGCTTCAGGTGGGCAGTTTTGAAGACAAGAAAGAGTAAGAGTATAGTCGCCTGTGGTCGCGCCATTGCCATCAACAACTATAGTGTATTGGCCAGAACTGTTGGGCAAGGTCATGTCAATTTCACAACTGCCATTGGCATAGCAATCGGTGACAAAGCTGCCATCAGGTTTATAAAGCTCTAACGTAAGGGTTCCGCTGGCTTGGTCTTGTAACAAGATCGATACATGCTGCCCAGTACCGCCGATGAAGACATATCTGTCTTGGTCTCCCGGAAGGTCAATGAGACTGGTAATGGATTGATTGTAACTAATCGATTGGTCATCACCATCCAAACGGTTGAGAGTAAGGGTGTAATTGCCTGTAGTATCGCCATTGCCATCAACAACTATAGTGTATTGGCCAGAACTGTTGGGCAAGGTCATGTCAATTTCACAACTGCCATTGGCATAGCAATCGGTGACAAAGCTGCCATCAGGTTTATAAAGCTCAAGCGTGAGAGTCCCGCTGGCTTGGTCTTGGAGGAAGATAGATATGTCATGCTCTGCACTGGCAAGGAAAGTGTAGCGGTCCTGGTCTCCCGGAAGGTCAATGAGACTGGTAATGGATTGATTGTAACTAATCGATTGGTCATCACCATCCAAACGGTTGAGAGTAAGGGTGTAATTGCCTGTAGTATCGCCATTGCCATCAACAACTA